>JAZQMH010000185.1:0-28389 GCA_045543255.1 Vescimonas sp. | reverse complement strand
GGCAGTAAGTAAAACGATTTAACATAGTAATAGTAGTGAAAGAAAAACGGACTGCCAATGGCAGAGCGTTTTTGCTATGTAATGGTCAAAGGGAGAAGAGCTTGTCATCGTTATCCGAGGCGATATAGAGCTTTTTGCCGTTTTCCAAGTAGTAGTTGGTGTATTCCTCGGGAATGCCTTCGTCAGTAATGATCGTATTGATAGAATCCATTTCTGCCAAACGCAATATAGAGTTCTTTTCAAATTTCTTGCTCTCTACCACGAAAATCAATTGCTCAGAGATCTTACGAATACTCTCAAACAGATGAAACTCGTTTCTGTTGTGCGTGGTGTAGCCGTGTTTTAGGCTAACACCGTCAGCGGTGAGGAATGCTTTCTGAACAAGAACTTTTTCGAGGAACTGAATGACAAAGTCACCATGAAAAACAGAGAATTCCTCAAAGTTCTCCAGCTGTCCGCCGGTGCCCAACAGGTTAAAGCCCGGAGTGCTTTTCAACTCATCTAAAACCGTCAGGTTATTTGAGACAATGGTTAACTTTTTTTGTGAAGTTTTCAGTTGTCTTGCAATTTCGATACAGGTAGTGCCGGAACCTAAAAAGACGATTTCGTTATCGCCCACGAGGTCGGCAGCACGCTTGGCGACAAGTTCTTTTCTGGTAGTGCTTAAATCTTCACCATAAGTAGGCCGCCTGCGTACCTTGTGATCCATGGGCAATCGGGCACCACCATAGACTCTTACCAATTGCTGTTTTCCTTCAAGTTCTTCTAAATCTTTACGTATAGTTGTCTGTGAAACACGAAGAATGTCGGAAAGATCTGATACATCGATTTGACCAGTTTCATGCAGGGAACGAAGAATAAAACTTTGACGGGTTTGTTTAGAACTCATACGTTTTTGTCCCTTTCGACAATTTTTTACATTGTACAATTTTTCATGCAAAAAGTCAAACGCAAACAAAAGAAAAAGCAGTATTTTTTGGGCATAGTCATCAAAAATAAAGGAAACGAAACAAACGAAATAAATAGATTGTGATTGTTTATAAAATAGATCATAAAAAATAGGGCAAAACGGCGAATTCTTTGTTACGTGATTGACAATTTTATTAATTAACATTAAAATTAAAGCAACATAGTAAAGAAAACGAAACAAACGAAACATTAGCTAGCGAAAACAAAAAGACATTTGAAAACGCCTATTTTGTTTAAAGAGGAGACCAACTATGATGGGAACTGCGAGCAAACTAAATGTGATTGTAGAAGACGTACTGCCGAAGGGGAGTGCCGGATATGAGCGCGGACAGCGCTTGAAGAATGCCGTCATTCATGCAACAAACTATGTCTGCATTGAAAGAGCACTCCTGACTACAGAGGCATACAAGAAGTATGCTTGTGAACCGATTGCTGTCAAACGGGCAAAGGTTTTTGCCCACATTCTCGAGAATATGCGAGTATACATCCTTCCGGATGAGCTGATCGTTGGCCATCAGGCTGAACGTCAGCGCAGCGCGCCTATTTTCCCTGAATTTGCTGTGGATTGGGTCGTTGATGAGATCGATAAGTTCGAGACACGGCCTCAGGATAAGTTTGTCTTTCCTGAAGAGAACAAAAAGCTGTTTCTGGAGGAGGTTGTGCCTTATTTCAAGGGCAATACCCTCAGTGATAGAGCTTATGCCGTCATGCCGGAGTCCGTTCGTAAGCTGAGCCATGTGGCAAATCAGTTTGAACTGGGCATTCATGAAGAGGGCGGCTTTGGCCATTTGATTCTCGATTTCGGCCTTGTGCTGCAGAAGGGCTTTGCTGGCCTGCGCAAGGAAGCACAGGATCATTTGGACAGCTTGGACATGTGCAAAGCAGAGGATATCCGCAAGCATGCTTTCTATGAGAGCTGCGTGATTACCTGTGATGCCGTGATTACCTTTGCTCGTCGTTACAGCGAGGAGGCAAAGCGCATGGCGGAGGAAGAGACCGATGCCAAGCGTAAGGCAGAACTGCTGGAGATCGCACGCGTTTGTTCCCGCGTTCCCGAACATCCTGCAGAGGATTTCCATGAGGCACTGCAGTCTTTCTGGTTTACGCAGTTGCTGCCTCAAATCTACGATAACGGCGTTTCTATCTCTCCCGGCCGTTTTGACCAGTACATGTATCCTTACTATGAAAAGGATGTGCTGAGTGGAAAGCGCAGTCGCGAAGAGTGTCAGGAACTGCTGGAGTGCACTTGGGTAAAGTTTGTTGAGCCCATGAAGCTTCAATCTGCCGCTGGTGCTGAGTCCCATGCCGGTTTCCCCATGGGCCAGAACCTGATTATCGGTGGTGTTGACCGAGAGGGTAACGATGCTACCAACGATCTCTCCTACCGTGTGCTGGAGGCTCACAGAAAGATGCTGCTGATGCAGCCCAACTTCTCTGTACGTCTTCACAATGACGCCCCTGAAGAGTTTGTGATGGCAGTTTGTGACGCGGTGCGTCGTGGCAATGGTATGCCTCAGCTGGTTAATGACCATGTCTTTATCCGTGGTCTTATGAACATCGGTGTTTCTCTGGAAGATGCCAGAGACTACGCGCTGGAAGGCTGCGTCGAGAGTACGCCTTTGAACGCTTGGGGTCGTGGTAACGGTGGTTACTTTAACCATTCCAAGGTGATGGAGCTGACATTGAACAACGGTCGCTGCGCCATTACCGGTGAGCAGGTGAGTATCCAGACCGGCGATGCTGGAGAATTCAAGACCGTTGAAGAGTTTAAGGAAGCCTATCAAAAGCAGATGGCTTACTGTGTGCGCCAGTTGGTCATGTGGAACAACATGATCGACCATATCCATGAGGAACTGATGCCTGTGCCGCTGGTGTCTATGTTGACCGGTGGCTGCATGGAATCCGGCAAGGATGTAACACAGGGCGGTGCTAAGTACAACTGGACCGGTCCGCCTACTGTGGGTATCGCTAACGTGGGTAACTCCGCTTACACCATCTTTAAGCTGATTTTTGAAGATGGCAAGTACACCATGCGTCAGCTGGTAGATGCTTTGCAGAGCGATTGGGAGAATGACGAGTTTATGCGTCAGTTCATCTGCAACCGTGTTGCTAAGTATGGTAATGACGATGAGGGTGTTGATAAGGCCACCCGTTGGGCAATTGATACTTATCTCGATGAGAGTGCTAAGTACGAAACCTATCGTGGCGGCCCCTTCATCGGTGGCCTTGTGCCTGTTTCCTCTTATGTGCATTTCGGTCAGTGTACCGGCGCAACGCCCGACGGCAGAAAGCGTGGAGAGCCGCTGGCAGACGGTATCTCTCCTGCTAACGGTACTGATCTTAAAGGTTTGACGGCTGTATTGAAATCAGCAACGAAGCTTAATCACTTCCGCTGTCAGAACGGTGTCATCCTTAATGTAAAGCTCAATCCCTTGACGGTGTCTACTGACGACGGATTGAAGAAACTGGCACAGCTCATCAAGACCTACATGGATCTTAACGGTGAGCACATCCAGTTCAACGTAGTTACTGCTGAAACCCTGAGAGATGCGCAGGCACATCCGGAAGAGTACAAGAGCCTCGTGGTTCGTGTTGCCGGTTACAGCGCATTCTACAACGAGTTGTCTAAGGAAGTACAGGATTCTATCATCGCAAGAACGGAGAATTGCCTGTAACAAAGAGTGAGGTATGTGTGTGAAAGGTGTCGTCACGAATATACAACGGTATAGTTTGAATGATGGAGATGGCATCCGCACAGTGGTGTTTTTGAAGGGTTGTCCCTTGCGCTGTGCATGGTGTGCTAATCCTGAGACGCAGACCGTTCAACCACAGATCCTGCTCAATGAGAAGACCTGTATGGACTGCGGGTATTGTGCATCTGCATGCCCGCAGTCCATGCAAAAGGGACAGGGCGGCAAGCTGTGCATTATGTGCATGAGCTGTGTCGATGGTTGTCCCAAGGGCGCATTGGAGTTGGTCGGCAAGTCGATGAGCGTCAATGATGTCCTTGAAGAAGTGGAAAAGGATCGTCTTTTCTACGGAAACAGCGGTGGCGGACTGACCGTCTCCGGTGGTGAACCCCTTATGCAGCCTGATTTTACAAAGGCGCTGCTGCAAGAGGCAAAACAACGTGGCCTACACTGTGCCATTGAAACCTCGGGTCACGGCTCCAGTGAAGCAGCATTAGAGATTTTTGAACTGTGCGATCAGATACTCTTTGATTGCAAACACACTGATCCGGAGGAGCATCTTCGCCATACGGGCGTGGATAATCGTCTGATCTTAAAGAACTTAGCTTTGGCGTCAGAAAAGTTTGCTTCCCGTATCACACTCCGTATTCCTTTCATCGACGGAGTGAATGCAACAGAAGAGAATGTGGAAGCGACGATCGCTCTGGCGAAGAAACTGGGGATCGAGGAGATCCACCTGCTGCCGTATCACGAACTTGGAAAAGGAAAATACGAGAAGTTGGGGCGTCCTTACGAGTTTGAGGGAACAACGCCTACAACAGAACAGTTAACATATTTTGAGCAAAAGATCCTTTCAAGCGGCCTGCGCTGTAAACTGCGTGGATAGGGAGGAAAAGCATGAAAGTATATCTTGGCATTGACATTGGTACCAGCGGTGTAAAGGCGCTGGCGCTGGATACAGAGGGAAACATCATTGCCCGTGGAATGGCAGAGCAGGTGTTTCAAATCCCTCATCCCGGTTGGGCAGAGCAAGACCCGGAAGTATGGGTAGACTCCGTTTGCCGCGCAGTGAAGCAAATCACGGCGCAACTGAGCAGTGATATGACCGTCGCCTGTGTGGGTTTTTCCGGACAGATGCTGGGCTGCATCCCAATGGATGAAAATAAGAAGCCGCTGATGCCCTGTATGATGTGGCTGGATAGCCGCTCCGATGAAGAGAATCGGATGCTGATCGATACTTACGGCCTTAATTTCTGGTGGGATAAAACCGGCAATATGCCTTTGAGCAGCTACTGGGTCAGCAAGCTTATGTGGCTAAAGAAGAACCGCCCTGAAATTTTGGATAAAACGCGGTATCTGCTCTTCCCCAAAGACTATGTCCGTTTGTACTTAACGGGTGAGGTAGCCACAGAGGTGGCAGATGCCAGCGCTACCTGTCTTTTTGATACGGCAAAGCGCCAGTGGAACGATGAGATTTTCGAACTGCTTGGACTTGACCGCCGTATGGTTCCTGCCACACTGCTGGAGTCCGGTGACATTGCCGGCTACATTACCGAAGCTGCAGCAAAAGCTACCGGCTTGCCTGTAGGTACACCTGTGACTGCCGGTGGTGGCGACCAGTCTATGGGCGGTATCGGTAACGGTGTGGTCGAAGATGGAATGATTGCTGTCACCATTGGTACTTCCGGTGTGGTTTTCACCAGCACTGATAAGCCTTTGATCGACAAGCAGGAGCGTGCAGGCCTTTGCTATTGCCACGCTGTGCGGGATAAATGGTGTTTCTTTGGCTGTACCAATGCTGCCGGTGGTTCTTTCCAGTGGTTGAGAAATACACTGGGTAGAACTGAGATGGAGCAGGCGAAGGTACAGGGTGTTGATCCCTACGTGCTGATGACCGCCTGTGCAGATAAGGCAGAAATAGGCAGCAAGGGGCTTTACTTCCTGCCTTACCTCAACGGTGAGAGAACACCCCATACAGACGATAATGCCCGCGGTGTGTTCTTTGGCTTGTCCCTTGCCCACGGTTGGAATGAGATGGTGCGCTCTGTCATGGAGGGTATTACCTTTAGTCTCCGCGACAGCTTGGAGATCCTCCGTGAGCATGGTGTTAGTCCCAAGAAGATTTTCGCTTCCGGCGGTGGTGCAAAGAGTGACACATGGCTGCAAATGCAGGCCGATGTGTTCCAAACTACCATTGTACGCAACAACATTGACGAGGGTCCTGCCTGTGGTGCAGCGATTTCGGCGATGGTTGCCTGTGGCGAATATAAGAATGAGGCGGAGGCTTGTGCCCACATCTTAAAGCCTGCCCTTCAGGTTGAGCCCAACATGAAAAATGTGGCTCTTTACGATGAGATTTACGATTTTTACCGTAGCCTGTATCCTGACATGAAGAATGCCTTTTACAGACACGGTAAGCTACAAAACCGTTAATTGATACAGAAAGAATAAGGAGAAGATTATCGTGACACTGACGAATAAAGAATTGCTGAAATTGTACGGTGATATGGTTCTTGTCCGCGCGTTTGAGGAGAAAGTTGATGAACTGATCTCCTTTGCAAAGATCACCGGCACGACACATCTGGGCATTGGTCAGGAAGCCATTATGGCTGCTGCCAACTATGCACTGAAAAAGGACGATTACCTCTCTGTGACCCATCGCGATCACGGTTTTACCCTCTTGAAGAGTGATGGTAAGAACATCAACGCCATGATGGCTGAGCTTCATGGCCGCGAGGCAGGCCTCTGCAAGGGCCGCGGCGGCTCCTCCCATATGATGGACCTGGAGCATCGCAACATGGGCGCTAATGGTATTATCGGCGCCTGCTCTTCCTTGGCAGCTGGTATGGCTCTGTCCCTCCAGATGCAAAAGAGCAAGGATGTCATCCTCTGCACCTTGGGTGATGGCGCTATGAATGAGGGCGCAACTATGGAGGCATTTAACCTTGCCGCCGTATGGAAGCTTCCTGTGGTATATCTCTGCGAGAATAACCAGTACGCCATGTCCACCCATGTCAGTGAGGCATTTGCCATTGATGATCTGTCTCTGCGTGCCACGGCATTCGGTATGCCCGGCTGCCGCATTGACGGCAACGATGTGCAGGCTGTCTATGATGCCACTTGCGAGGCACTGGATCGCGCCAGAAGCGGTGGTGGTCCTACTCTGATCGTGGCTGAAACCTATCGTTGGAAAGGCCATTCCAAGAGCGATATGCAGAAGTATCGCAGCAAGGAAGAGGTGGCCGAGTGGAAAGAGAAGTGCCCCATCAAGCGCGTGGAGGAGAAACTGATGGCAGATGGCACGCTGACCGAAGAGACGAAGAAAGAAATCGTGGATGCTGCCTATAAAAAGGTTGCTGACGCTGTGGAATATGCCGAGAATTGTGCCTTCCCCAGCGAAGATACGGTGATGGACTATGTGTATTTCGAAGAGGTGTAAAGCATGAGAGAGATTACCGGCAGAGAAGCCATCCGCGAGGCTATCCGCGAGGAAATGCGCCGCGATGAAAAAGTATATATGATGGGCGAAGACATCACGGAATATGGTGGTTGCTTTGGTGTCAGCGGCGACTTGTTTGAAGAGTTCGGCAAGGAGCGCATCCGCAACACCCCCATGTCCGAGATGGCAATTATGAATGCAGGTGTTGGCTCTGCAATGCTGGGTATGCGTCCCATTGTGGAGATCATGTTTATGGACTTCCTGATGTACGGTGCTGACGGTCTTGCCAACCAGGCAGCAAAGGCTGTGGGTATGTACACCGATCAGTGCAGCGTGCCCATGGTGGTTCGTACGCCCGCCGGTGATGCCGGTGCAGGCGGACATCACACCCAGAGCTTGGAGGCATGGTTTGCCCACATCCCCGGTCTGGTAGTGGTCATGCCCTCTACTCCCTATGACCTGAAGGGCCTTTTGAAGTCCTCCATCCGCAGCAATAACCCCGTGCTGTTCGTTGAGCATAAGCTGGGCTATCGCATGAAGGGTGAAGTGCCCGAAGAGGAGTACACCATTCCTCTGGGTAAGGCTGATATTAAGCGCGAAGGTACCGATGTGACCATCGTTGCCACTTCTTACATGGTATATAAGGCACTGGAAGCTGCAGAGATCCTGCAGAAAGAGGACAGCATCTCCGTTGAGGTGGTGGATCCTAGAACGCTGGTGCCCTTTGATATTGACACTGTGGTAAAGTCTGTCAGTAAGACCGAGCATCTGCTCATCGTCCATGAGGCCTTTGAGCGTGGCGGTATCGGCGCTGAGATCGCAGCACAGGTGTGCAACAGCGAAGCATTCTATCATCTGGATGCCCCCATTGAGCGTATCGGTGGCCTGAACGTCACCATGCCCTACTCCCACGTGCTGGAGAAGATGGTTCCTCCCTCTACGGAGAAGATTGTTGCTCGTGTTCGTAAGATGCTGAAGAAGTAAGAGGGGGAGAGGTGCATGGCAAAAGAAATTCTGATGCCCAAGATGGGCATGACGATGGAAACCGGCACTATTGTTAAGTGGTACGTAAATGAAGGTGACCATGTAGAAAAGGGCGACTTGGTACTGTCTGTGGAAACGGATAAAGCCGTGCTGGACGTGGAAGCTTTCGAGGATGGTACGATCTTGAAGATCCTGACCAAAGAGGGCGAAAGCGCGCCTGTGCTGACTCCCATCGGCTATCTCGGTCAGCCCGGCGAGGCTATCCCTGATGCAGCAGCTCCTGCTGCTTCTTCCGCAGCGAAGGAAGAGGTTGCTGCTCCCGTGGAGGAGAAGGCTGTTGCTGCCGCTGCTCCCGTAGACGAGGGGGTTCGGGCAACGCCTCTGGCCCGTGCTATCTGTGCAGAGAAGAATGTACCTCTGAAGGACGTGAAGCCCAATGAAGAGGGCATCATTACCAAGAAGGAAGCACTGGCTCATACCGATGTACCTCCCATCAAGGCAACGCCTGTTGCCCAGCGTATGGCACAGGAGCAGGGCATTGATCTTGCTCAGGTCTCCAATGGTGGCGGCCGTATCTATAAGAGCGATGTGGCAGCAATGGCCAACAATGGCGCACCTACTTATCAGGAACTCACCCGCGTACAGAAGGTGGCAGGGGAGATGCTGTCGAAGACATGGCAGACCATGCCCATGGTTACCAACTGCATCGAACTGGATGTGACCGATATGCAGCGTCTGGTGTCCCTGCTGAACGAGCGTTATGCCAAGCAGCTGAACACCAAGTTCAGCTTGACCGATGTGATGATCAAGGTGCTGGCACAGGCAATGGCACAGAATCCCAACGCCAATGTCTACTACGAGGATGGCAAGCTCCGTTGCCTCGACAGTATTAATATCGGCCTTGCTGCAGCTACTCCCAGAGGTCTGGTGGTGCCTGTGATCCGTAATGCCGATAAGCTGAACATCATGGAGATTAACCGCGAGAAGAATCGCCTTGTGGCAGCTGCCCGCGATGGTAAGCTCCATCCCGATGATATGGGCGGCGCCAGCACCAGCTACTCCAACATGGGTGCTTACAGAGCCGAGGTCTTTACCCCCATTATCAACTATCCCGAGAGCTGCATCTTCGGCACCGGTGCGGTGAAGAAGAAGGCTGTGGTGGTAAACGATGAGATCGTGATTCGCCCCATGATGTGGCTGAACTTTACTTATGACCATCGTATCCTCGATGGCGAGAAGGCTGCAAAGCTCCTCAACGCTGTCAAGGATGTGGCAGAGATGCCTGCCCTCTTTATCGGATATGAAGGAGGCAGCCGATGAGTAAGCATATCGCTATTATCGGCGCCGGTCCCGGCGGCTATGTAGCGGCTATCCGCGCAGCACGCTTGGGCGCACAGGTCACCTTGATTGAAAAAGGTGAGTTAGGCGGCGTATGCCTCAATGAAGGCTGCATCCCCACAAAGATCCTTAACAAGAATGCTGAAGTGATTGGTACGGTGCAGCGTGCCGCAGAGTTTGGCGTGACTATCCCCGAATACTCCGTAGATTTCTCCCGCATCATGGAGCGTAAGGCGCAGGTAGTGTCCCGCTTGAAGTCCGGTGTCGCAGGAATTCTCAAGCGCAGTGCCGTGAAAATGTTGAAGGGTCATGCCTATATTGAGGCAGCTGATACTATCCGTGTGACGATGGAGGATGGAAAGGAAGAAATCGTCAAATGCGATGATTTGATCATTGCCACCGGTTCTCGAGCCTTTATGCCCCCCATCAAGGGCATTGAACACGCAGTGACCAACCGTGAGGTGCTGAGCCTCACCAAGCTGCCCAAATCCATGGTGATTATTGGCGGCGGTGTGATCGGTATTGAGTTGGCCTGCATTTTCGCTCGATTCGGTACGAAGATTACTGTGGTGGAGATGATGGACCGCATTCTGCCTACGCTGGATGCGGATATCACCGCAGAACTGATGCGTGAGATGAAAAAGGACGGCATCAAGGTTTACACCTCCTGCGGCGTAGAGGAGATTGCCCCTGCTGAAGGCGGCTTTACTGTCACTGCCGGTGAACATACCTTTACTGCTGAGTTGGTACTGGGTGCTATCGGTCGCCGCGCTGTAATGCCCGAGGGAACGCTGGCATTGGAGTGTGATCGTGGTGGTATTATCACTGACGAGTATCTGCGCACCAATATCCCTCATGTCTACTGCATTGGTGATGCCAACGGTAAACATCAGCTGGCACATGTGGCCTCTGCTGAGGCATTGGTGGCGGTGGATAACATCATGGGCGGCAACCGCAAGATGTCCTATCGCGTTGTACCCTCTGTCATTTACAGCTTCCCTGAAGTTGCCTGCGTAGGTGTCGGCGAGGCTGATGTGAAAAATGCTAAAAAGGGAACGTTCCCCTATGCCGCCTGCGGCAAGGCGATGGCTATGGGTGAAACCGCGGGCTATGCCAAGGTGTTGGCAGAACCCCGCTACAATGAAATCGTGGGCGCACAGATCATTGGCCATGATGCGGCTACCCTGATTGGCGAGATGGCTATGGCAATGCAGCTGGAGGCCACCACGGCAGAAGTTTCCCAACTAATTCACGCTCACCCCAGTCTCTCTGAGATTTTGATGGAGTGCTGCGAGGACGCAGAGGGAATGGCGATTCACAAATGATGAAAATGTAACCCGAACCAACAGCTGTTGTCGTTAAGACAAGCAAAAAAAGATAGGGAATAGGTGACAAAGATGCAAACCACGAAATCAGAAAAAGGAACCTTGGTTCTGGAGATGAAGAAAGTATCGAAAAAATTCCCCGGAACCTATGCTGTTAAAGAAATCGATTTTGATATAAGAGCGGGCGAAGTGCACGCACTTATGGGCGAAAACGGCGCAGGAAAATCCACCCTGATGAAGATGTTGGCTGGCTCGTTTAACGACTATACTGGTGATATTTACGTTCACGGAAAAAAGGTTATGCTGCACAGCCCGGATATCGCAAAAGAAAACGGTATTGCGATGATTTATCAGGAACTTTCCTTGGCTAAACCTCTATCCGTTGCAGAAAATGTCCTGGTTGGACAGCTGCCTACGAAGAACGGTGTCGTGCAGTGGAAAGAGGCTACCAAACGTGCAAAGGAGATCCTGACAGAAGTCGGCCTTGAGCACATTGATCCCATGATCGAGATCAGTGAACTGCCCCAGCATGAGGCACAGTTGATTGAGATCGGTAAGGCCATGAGTAACAATCCCGACATCCTGGTCATGGACGAGCCCACTTCGGCACTGTCCCGAGATGAAGTTGTTCGCCTCTACAGTTTGATTCACAAGCTGACCGAGCAGGGAATTGCCGTCATTTACATCTCTCATCACCTTCAGGAGGTTTTCGATGTTGCAGATCGAGTAACTGTTATGCGTGATGGTCAGAAGGTTGGAACCAAGAACATCGAAGATACCAATCCTAAGGATCTGGTGGAGATGATGGTAGGCCAGTCTGTCGATACGTTCTATAAGAAGAGAGAGAAGGAAAGGGGCAAGGTCCTCTTTGAGGCGAAGAACATTTCTCGATGGGGATTCTTCCACGAAGTTTCCTTTGAGGTACATGAAGGAGAAATCCTCGGTTTGTGCGGTTTGGCAGGTGCTGGCCGTACAGAGATGGCTCAGGCTATCATCGGTGTTGATCCCATGAGCAGCGGAAGCGTGTACATGGATGGTAAAAAGGTTAACAACAAGAACCTTCTCAGCACTATGAAAGCCGGTATCGCCTATGTTACTGAGAACCGCAAGCAGCTGGGTCTGGCACTGCGTTTGTCTATGGAAGAGAACATTCATAGTTCCAGCTTCCATAAGCTGGCAAAGGGCTTGTTTATCTCCCGTCATGCCGGTAAGAAGAAAATGCAGGAACTGGGCGAGATGCTTCAGATCTACCCCTATGATCCTGAACGCATTGTAAGCAACTTCTCTGGCGGTAACCAACAGAAGATCCTGCTGGCTAAGTGGCTTTCTATTGCACCCCGTATGCTGATTTTGGATGAGCCGAGCCGTGGTGTTGATATAGGCGCAAAGATGCTTATCCACAATGTGATTCGCCAGATGGCTGAAGAAGGTCATGCGATTCTTCTGATTTCTTCTGACCTTCCCGAGTTGACGGGTCTTGCTGATCGAGTAATCGTTATGAAGAAAGGTCATATTATCGGTGAGCTGAGCAGAGAATATATTTCTGAGGAGAATTTGCTGTTGGCAGCAAACGGTGAGGAGGTGACGGCCTGTGGCAAATAAAACGGATAGCCGCAAGTTAGAGGCAAATGTCATTCAGACAATCTTTTCGAAGGTTGGCGTTTACCTTTGTATCGTAGTGCTGATCGTTATCGGTAGCTTTGTGAATCCGAACTTCTTAACGGTTAGCAACTTCAAAAACGTAATTCAGGCCTCTGCAATGTTGGGTATGGTTTGTGCTGGTATGGCTTTCGTGGTTTACTCCGGTCATTCTTTGGATATGAGTGTCCCCATCATCATTGCACTTGCAGGCGTTGTTTGTGTGGATCTGCTGCCCTTTGGTATTCCCATTGCAGTGATTGGTGGTCTTCTCAGTGCTCTGGTTGTGGGCTTTGTTAACGGCTTCGTGGTAGGTAAGTTCAAGGCCAATCCCATGATTTGGACGCTTGGTATGAAGTTCGTGATTGACGGACTGATCCGCTGGCTCTATCACAACACACAGATTTATCCCGATGTGGTGACGGAGGAGGCAGGATGCCCCGAGATTGGTATTGCGTTTATGAACCTCTCCCGCATCCGTATTTTAAACGTCAACATTATGATTTATGTGATGATTGTACTGTTGATCGTTGCTCAGATCGTTCTGACTCGAACCACATTTGGTCGTCAGCTCAAGATCATTGGTGCAGGACGTGATGTGGCAAAGTTTTCCGGTATTAACGTCACCAGAAACATTGTCATTTCCTACATGCTGTGTGCATTGACCTCCGGTATCATGGGTGTTTTCCTGGCATCTATGACCCGCGTTGGTGCATTCTACAATGGTTCCGGTTATGACTTCCAGGCCATTACGGCAGTTGTTATTGGTGGTATGTCGCTGGCCGGTGGACGTGGAAACTTGTTCGGTGTTCTCGGCGGTGTGATTACGGTGAAACTGCTGTCGAACGTGATGACATTCTTCGGAATCGGTACCTATGTTCAGGACGTGATTACCGGTATTGTTTTCATTATCATTGTCTATTGGAACACGAGAAACTTAAGAAAGCAGGGAAAAGACAATGTTTAAGAAAAAGTTTAAGAGAAGTGCAAGTTATTACCTTGACAACTTGCGTATCTACATTTTGTTTGTTCTCCTTTTCCTCGCTGCAGTGCTCTTTGCCCCCAACTTCTTCAATATATTCAACCTAAACTCTTTGTTGAAGGCCAGTAACCTGTATGCTGTGATGGGTATCGGTTTAACGCTGGTTATGTTGACGGGTGAGTTGGATTTGTCAATCCAGTCTGTCATGAATACCGGAGCCATCGTGGCACTGTTCATGTTCTCCAAGTTGGACATGAGCTGGGGTGTGTCCATCATCTGCGCTCTGCTCAGCGGTGCTGTTGTCGGTCTGGTGAACGGTCTGCTGGTTGCTAAAGCGAAGATTACCTCCTTTATTGTAACTCTGGGTACGATGACGGTGATGCAGGGTGCCGTGTATCTGTTCTGCTCTCAGGGCTCCATCGGCGTGAAGGGTAACTTTGATTTTACGGATACTCTGACAACACCTATCATCCCTCTGCTGCCTCCTATCACCATCGTCACGATTGTATTGGTGATTGTTGTGGCACTGATGTTGCGCTATACCCGTTTGGGAAGAAATATCTACATGGTTGGCGGTAACTCCGAAACTGCATGGTTGGCCGGTATCAATAAAGACCGTGTGTATGTCGCTGTGTTTGTGATGAGTGGTGTGCTTTCTGCTCTTGCCGGTGCGCTCTTTGCTATCGGCCAAGGCGCTGCTGTCCCCAACATGGGTGAGAAGGGTATCAATCCCTTGATGGTGACCATTGCATCCACCATTATCGGTGGTACTGCAATGAATGGTGGTAAGGGCGGCGTTGTAAAGACTTATGTTGCTACCATCACATTGCAGATTATTTTCAATATGCTTTCCTGCATGGGTCAGGGATACGAAGTTCAGCTCTTTGCAGCAGGACTCCTGCTGGTGCTGATCGTGCTCTATGAATCCGTGTCTGTCTATCAGCAAGACAAGATTAAGGGCATTCGCAGAGCAATGTTGCCTGAGGCTAAGATCCTTATGGCAAAGAAACGATAAGTTAACATGCAAAGCATGATAACTAATAACGAACGGAGGAAAAAAAGATGAAAAGAACCCTCGCATTGATCTTGGCGCTCCTGCTCACCATGTCTTTGGTAGTGGGATGCGGCAACAAGCCCGCAGCCGATGACGGCAGCAACGATGCTGTTGCTGAGGACAACCTGCAGAAGTCTCTGGCCATCGACATCTCTGATGTCCGTGGTACCGACGGCCGTCTGCTGCTAGAAGTCCAGCCCGCTAAGGACATTCCTGCACGCCCTGAGGATCCCAGCGCTCTGCCTGAGACCGATCCCCTGCACTGGTATGACATGGAGTATGCCGGTATGGGTGAGATTGACAAGTCCAAGGTTGTGAAGTCTCCCGCAGATGGCTGCATCGGTAAGGAACTGTATCTGATCGTTACCGGCGACCATCCCTGGACCACCGCTTATGTCCGCGGTTCCGAGATCGCCGCTGAGGCTTATGGCATGAAGCTGACTGTTCTGAACCCCAACTATGACCTGAACGTTCAGAACCAGATGATTGACCAGGCCATCAACGCTCGTCCTGATGCTATCGTCATCATGTTCCTGGATGCTGAGGCAGCTGTCCAGCAGGCTCGTAAGGTGAACGAGGCTGGCATTCCCTGCTTCGGTTCTACCCTCCAGCCGCCGGATGCTGGTATGGAGTACCTGGTTGGTTACGCTGGTCCCGATGACTTCGCCAACAGCGCCAACATCGCCAACTACATGGGCGAGAAGGCTGGCGGCGAGGGCGGTATCTGCTACGTCACCCACCTGCCCGGCAGCTCCACCTACTATGGTCGTTTCAACCGTCACCAGGCTGAGCTGGCTGTGAACTATCCCAACATCAAGACTCTGGACGTTGCTTCTCCCGGATTCGATGCTGACGCTACCTATCAGGTCGTGGCCGACTGGATCACCCGTTTCGGCGATGAGCTGACCATGATCTATCTGGCAGATGACTCTGCTCAGATGACTGGTGCTGCTCTGGCTTGCGAGGATGCTGGCCGTAGCGACATCATGATCTGCGCTGCTGGTAACAGTAAGGTTGGTATGGATACCGTTAAGGAAGGCAAGGCTACCGCTATCACCGAGCAGTCCGCTGAGGGCGGCGGTGCTATCAGCATCAGACAGTGTGCTGAGTACTTCAATGGTCTGGACGTCGCTCCCATGGCTCTGCTGCCTCTGGGTGTCATCGATGCTTCCAATGTTGAGGAATACTATCCCGCACAGTGGTAAATCGCTGCTGAAAGTTTGTATTTAATTAGCGAATAGGCTTACAAAGGGGGCAAGGGCTTTTGCCCTTGCCCCTTAGTAACAACTGAAGGAGAGCACAATAATGAGAAAGGACGAAAGAGTTCTCGCTTTGTTTGAAGGAAAGAATGTTGACTATCTTCCTTCCCAGATTACTTTTGCATCCAAGAGCCGGGATGCTCGTATTGCACAGGAATTGAATATGGCAGAAGAAGATCTGCCCACTTATTTGGAAAATCACATTCGTTTTGCATATGCCAAGGACGATTACCCCCTGTTTTACAAAAACGATGTCGCTTTGATGGACGAGTTGGAAAAAGAGGGCTTTTGCAAGGTAGACTCGGCCAACGGCATTGTATACGATGCTTGGGGTTTGGGTCATTTGCGCGGTGAACAGGGAGCCTACATCTGTTACGGCCCCATGCGCGAGGATGCAAAGAAGACAGAGATGGCCCGCCCCTATATGCCCGAAAGACTGAAATGCGTGCTTGGTCTGCCTATTGAAGAGGCTGTGAAGGTCTATACCACCCCCGATCCTTTGCGCTCCGGAAATCTTGACCCCTTCGAAGAGGCTATCAAGAATAAGCGTGATGATCTGTTGCTGATTCCTTCCGGTTATAGCGGAATCTTTGAGCGCGCTTATGAGACCATTGGCTTCCAGGATTTCATGATCGCTCTGTATGAGTATCCTGATGAGTTGATGGAACTCATGGAAAAGATCACGGACTATAAGGTTGCACTGATTAAGGAAAAAGCCCGTATGGGTTACAAGGTGTTCCATCACGGTGATGATATGGGTACGCAGGCCGGTGGTCTCTTCTCCGAGAGTATGTTCAAGGAGATGATTCTGCCCCACATCAAGAGACTGTATGCAGAAGCAAAGAAGTATGGCATGTATGTTGTCCAGCATAGTTGCGGCAACATTCTTCAGTATTTGCCCTCTTTGATTGATGCAGGTCTGGATGGCTTGGAGCCGATTCAGCCTTGTATGGACCTAAAAACACTTAAACGGGAATTTGGCAAGGACTTGGTTCTCTGGGGCGGCATCGACACCCAGAATCTGCCCTTTATAACTCCTGCAGAAGTTGAGAAGATGGTGCGTGAAACAGTTTCCATTCTGGGTAAGGGTGGTCGCTATATTATCGCTCCCTCTCAGGAAGTTATGGACGATGTTCCTCTCGAGAATGTTGTTGCGCTTGTCAAGACGATTCAGGATATGCGCGCAGATGTTATGTAATGGAACAGTCTGAAAAAAAGTTTAGAAAAGAACTTCAAATCTGCCTTATATGTAACTGCGGCTTATTAATTTCACACGGCAGCAGTACGGTGTTGATCGATGCACCGAATGCACCTCATAGAAAGTTTCGTGTGATGGATGAGGATAGTCTAACCAGATTTCAAAACGCGCAGGAGGAGTTTTCCGACCTGCGCGGTTTGGTCTTTACCCACACCCATCCCGACCACTGCGATGTAAGCATTGCACGGGAATTCCTGCGTAAACATCCCCGCTGCACTTCTTTTATTCCCAGTTATGATGTACCCGACAGTGGGAAGATTTTCGTGGGGGATATTCAGATCGAATATGGTTACCTGCCCCATATGAATGTTCCTGAGGGAATGACAAAACACTACGTGTTTTTGATCTCCTGTGAGGGTAAGACCATTTATATTACTGCTGATGCCAGTGGAGATCCTCGCCTGCACGAGGAGTTTTTAAGAGGTCGCAATATTGACACGGCACTGTGGAATCCTTATTATTTAGATATCCCTGAGATGCGTGCTTGGATTGCATCGCTAGGTATCCCTTATAACTACATCTATCATATTCCCGATGATGTGGCAGATGAAAGTGGTGTCCGAAGAAAGGCAGAGCGCCTTGTGGCGCAATATGGTAAAGATTTACGCAACTGCATGTTGTTGCACCAGTATCCATCGAAAATACTGATCCCATAATCAACCACCTAAAAGGAGGAACTTCTTATGATGACGGCAAAAGAGTATATCGACTCCCTGCGTAAGCTGAAAACCCGCGTGTATATGTTCGGCGAGAAGATCGAGAATTGGGTGGATCATCCCATGATCCGTCCTTCCATCAACTGCGTAGCCATGACCTACGCCCTCGCCCAAGATCCTCAGTATGAGGATTTGATGACCGCCACCTCTAACCTCACAGGCCGCAAGATCAACCGCTTCGGTCACCTTCATCAGTCTGCCGAGGACTTGGTGAAGAAGGTGAAGATGCAGCGTTTGATGGGTCAAAAGACCGCCTCCTGCTTCCAGCGCTGCGTGGGTATGGATGCCTTTAACGCCGTCTATTCCACCACCTATGAGATCGACGAGAAGTGCGGCACTGACTACCACGAGCGCTTTAAGAAGTTCCTCATTATGGTGCAGGACGAGGATCTGACGGTGGACGGCGCCATGACCGACCCCAAGGGAGACCGCAGCAAAGCACCCCATCAGCAGAACGACCCCGATATGTTCGTCCATGTGGTGGAGCGCCGCGAAGATGGTATCGTGGTACGCGGTGCCAAGTGTCATCAGACAGGTTCTATCAACTCCCACTGGCATATCTTCATGCCCACCATTGCCATGGGCGAGGCGGATAAGGACTATGCCGTGTCCTTCGCCTGCCCTAGTGATGCCGACGGCCTCTACATGATCTACGGTCGTCAGTCCTGCGATACCCGTAAGATGGAAGAGGGCTGCATCGATGTGGGTAACGCCAAGTTCGGCGGGCAGGAGGCACTGGTGGTGCTGGATAACGTGTTTATCCCCAATGAGTACATCTTCCTCAACGGCGAGTATGAGTTCGCTGGCATGATGGTGGAGCGCTTTGCAGGCTATCACCGTCAGAGCTACGGCGGCTGCAAGGTGGGCGTAGGCGATGTGGTCATCGGCGCTGCCGCCTTGGCTGCGGAGTATAACGGCGTGGAGAAGGCCAGCGCCGTGAAGGATAAGCTCATTGAGATGACCCACCTCAACGAGACCCTCTATTCCTGCGGTATTGCCTGTTCCTGTGAGGGCTGCCCCACCAAGGCGGGCAACTATCAGATCGACCTGCTCCTTGCCAATGTCTGCAAGCAGAACGTGACCCGCTTCCCCTATGAGATCGTGCGTCTTGCTGAGGATATTGCAGGCGGCTTGATGGTGACCATGCCCTCTGAGGCTGACTTCAACTCCGACACGGTGGTGGGTAGAGAAGGGGAGACCATCGGCGAGATCTGCAACAAGTATTTCGCCACCCGTGAGGGTGTCAGCACCGAGGATCGTCAGCGCGTGCTGCGTTTCTTGGAGAATATGTGTCTTGGCGCGGCGGCTGTTGGCTACCGTACCGAGTCTCTCCACGGTGCAGGTTCTCCTCAGGCACAGCGCATTATGATCGCCCGTCAAGGTGACATTCAGGGCAAGAAGAAGCTTGCCAAGAACATCGCGGGCATTCAGGATTGACGAGAAAAAGAGAATTATTACTCCGCCAAAAATATTCTTGAACGGAACAAGAACGAGAAATATGCGATATTTGGAAACTGGATCGACTAACCCTGCCTTCAATTTAGCATTTGAAGAATATGTCCTAACCTGCAAAAGAAAGGGAGACTATCTCATCCTATGGCAAAACGACAATACGATTGTCATTGGACAAAACCAAAATGCAGAGGCAGAAATTAATCAGGCATTTGTCGAGCAGAAGCGTATTCATGTTGTGCGCCGCGCCACTGGTGGAGGTGCAGTTTATCACGATTTAGGTAATTTGAATTACTCTTTCATCACAGATGCAGGAAATCTTGAAAATATCACTATGGATCGATTTACAACTCCTGTTGTAGCTGCTCTGCGAAAATTGGGACTTCCGGCAGAAGCATCGGGACGCAATGATATTATCATCAACGGGGTGAAAGTCTCTGGTACAGCACAGCGCATATACAAAGATCGTGTTCTTCATCACGGAACGTTGCTGTTTGATTCCGACCTGTACGTACTAGGTGAAGCGCTGCGTGTGGATCCGCAAAAATATCAATCTCGCGGTACCCAGTCCGTCAAAAGTCGTGTGGGAAATATCCGCACAATGTTGCAGCATAAAATTACCTTAGAGATGTTCAAAGAACATCTTAAGAAAGAATTTGCTGCAAAGGATGCAGAGCCTCTTACACTTTTGGAAAAAGAAGAGGTGAGCAGACTTAGATTTGAAAAGTACGACACCTGGGAGTGGAATTTTGGGCATGCGCCCCACTGTAAAATGTTAAACAGCCATCGTTGGCCGGGTGGAGTGTTGGAAATCCATCTTGATGTGGAACACGGAAAGATCAAGAATATTGAGTTTTTTGGAGACTTTCTCTCTGTTGCCGATGTTTCCGAAGTGCAGACAAATTTGAAAAACTGTGTTTATCGTTATGGTGCTGTAAGAGAGATTCTTTGCAAGCTACCACTGCATTTATATTTTGGAACGATCACACAAGAAGAAATCTTAGCCAGTATCTTTAATTCTATCTGAAGATGAAGGCATGAAACTCGTTACATTGAGAAATCCATTTGAATCGCACTGTGAAAGGAACGAATAAAATGGCATCGAAGGTATATTTCGCCGACCTCCGTACCAGCTACCGTGAGAATTTACAGCAGAAGCTGAGCCGTCTGATGAAAACAGCCGGCTTTGGAGAGGTCGATTTTGATAAGAAGTTTGTAGCTATCAAGCTGCACTTTGGTGAACCGGGAAATTTGGCTTTCCTGCGTCCCAACTGGGCGAAAACTGTGGCAGACTTCGTTAAGGAACGTGGCGGTAAGCCCTTCCTTACCGACTGCAATACGCTGTATGTAGGCGGACGAAAAAATGCATTGGAGCATATGGACAGCGCCATGCTCAATGGCTTTCACCCTATGACCACCGGTTGCCAGATCATTATTGCAGACGGACTTAAGGGAAACGATGAGGTTTCTGTTCCTGTAGCGGGTGGTGAACTGGTAAAAGAGGCTAAGATCGGACGCGCCATTATGGATGCTGATGTGTTCATTTCTCTGAGCCACTTTAAAGGTCACGAGCAAGCCGGTTTTGGCGGCGCGCTGAAAAATATCGGCATGGGCTGCGGTTCTCGCGCCGGAAAGATGGAACAGCATAATTCCGGTAAGCCCCATGTGGAGCAGGATCGCTGTGTTGGCTGCGGTGTTTGTACTTCGATTTGTGCACACAGCGCCATCTCCATCACTGAAAAGAAGGCATCCATCGATCATGGCAAATGTCTTGGCTGCGGTAGATGCATTGCTATTTGCCCCCGTAGTGCCATTGATGTCAACTGGGATGAAACCGCTACAAAGCTGAGCATTAAGATGGCAGAGTATGCAAAAGCAGTGGTGGACGGTCGCCCCTGTCTCCATATTTCTCTGGCTATCGACGTCTCTCCTAACTGCGACTGTCACAGTGAGAACGATGCAGCTATCGTACCCAATATTGGTATGTTTGCCTCTTTTGACCCTGTGGCCTTGGATATGGCCTGTGTGGATGCAGTGAACGCCCAACCGGCCCTTCGTGGTACTGCCGCCGATGATGGTGATCACGAAGACCACGATCACTTCCACCGCATGCACCCCGACACCGACTGGATGGCTTGTCTTGCCCATGCTGAAAAGCTGGGTATGGGCAGCCGTGAATATAAGCTGGTGAAGATTTAATAAGTACACTATAGCAAAAAGAGATGGACTACCTATTTGGTGTCCATCTCTTTTGTTTGATCGTCTATGAGTGAGATTCGAGTGCTTACAGGAAATACTCGTTCTCTCTCTGGACAGAAACCAGTGCCGCCATCTTCTCGTTCATGTTCTCCTGCACGGCAGGGGGCAGCACACGCACCTTCTTAGGACAAACAGCGGTACAGGCCATGCACAGGATGCAGGCATCCACATCGGTTTTGATGCCTTCATCATCCATGACTATCGCCTTGGTGGGGCAAACGGCGACACAAGCGCCACACTTTCCGCATTCGGGCAGGCAAATGGGCGTGAAGGGCATATTGCCCGCCTCACGGTAGGGGAAGTTACCGGGGACGGATACAACCTCTTCGTTGCCGCTTGCGAGCTTCGCCATCACCTGTGCGGCAAAGGCGGTGATGGATGTCTTGTCCTCTTCGTTGGGACGGCCTTGTCCCACGGCGGGAACGATGGAGTGCTGTGCCACCAAGGCCGCAGAAGCAACCACGGTAAAGTTGGATTCCTTTACAATGTTGTTCAGCTCCAACAGGGCATCTTCATAAGCGCGGACACCGTAGACAACGAGGGTGACGGCCTTCGTGCCGTTGCCGTTCAGCGCGGAGAGCTTCTCCACTGCCACAGCGGGAATGCGTCCTGCAAAAACGGGCATGGCAAACACGGCGAGGTCACAATCACCGTTGAAGGCAGCGTCTTCCAAGCCTAAGTTGATGGCGTTGACATTGTTGGTGATGGCCTTACAAAAGCACTCGCCGCAGGCCTTTGTGCCGCCTGTGGGGCTGAAATAATAAAACTGCACCGTGTTGAACATGGGAAACCTCCTGCTGCAAATAGAAGTATAGCGCTATTATACGGCAGGGGAGAGGGAATGTCAAAAGTGATTCAGCACTTTGCTCCAGTTGCAACCTCACTTTTGTTGTGGTAGAATCGTACTATTAAGAGGAGGTCGAAGCCTATGTCCATTCCTTTCTATGCAAAAAGTGAGCAGAATCAAGGCTACATCAAGAACATGGAGGTGGTGGGCTACCACGACCTCAATAAGATGATGGCCTTTCAGATGGCACTCCATAAGACGGAGGACGGTCGCTATTATCTCTACTGCGGCTCGTTCTACGGTGCAGGCTGGAACATCCTCGATGTGACCGATCCCGCCAATCCTCGCCATGTGAAGTTTTTTGAGTGCTGTGATCCCAAGGAGTACAAGGCGCAGTGCACCCCCAAAATTCAGGTGGCAGACGGCCTTATGATCGCCGCCATCGGCGGCGGTGTGCCTTTTCTCCACGGTACAAAGCCCGAGGACAAGGCCATCTGTGGCCTGCAGATCTATGATTTGAAGGAAGATCCCGAAAACCCCAAGCTGTTGTCCTTCTGGTCTACGGGTACCGATGGCATGGGCGTTCACCGCTTCGCTTACAACGGCGGCAGATACGTCTATATGCCCGCCGAGTGTCCCGGCTTTGTGGGCTTCATCGTCCGCATTCTCGACATTGCCGACCCCGCCAATCCCGTGGAGTGCGGCCGATGGTGGATGCCGGAGCAGTTCAAGGACGGCATGCTGCCAGGCACATACCCAGAGGGTCACGCTGCTGAGAAAGATTGGGCCATGTGTCACGGCTGTACCCTTTCTCCCGACCGTCCCAATCAGCTTTTCATGGGTTATTTTGCCGGCGGCGGTATTATCGTGGACATTGCTGACCCCACCCGCCCCAAGCTGGTCTCTCAGCTGAAGGTGCAGCCGCCCTTCGCGGGGAAGAACTGCGGCGCGCGCTGCCATACCTATCTGCCCTTGCGTGGGCGCAACTTTGCCGTGCTGACCAACGAAGGGGAGCGATTCCCTTACTTTACTGCTGAGAAGATCGCCAATGGCCCCCACCGCGGCGCACAGCCTATGAACAATCTCCACATGATCGACGTGTCCAACCCCGCTGACCCCACGCTGGTGGCGGAGTTCCCGTACCCCGAAGTCCCTGCCGATTTCCCCTATCCTAACTTCAACGATTGCGGCATCGGCTGCCAAGGGCCCTTCGGCCCTCACAATGTCCATGGGCCCATGGGTAAACCGTGGCTGCAGGATGACCCCAACCTCGTCTACTGCTGTTATTTCCACGCAGGTATGCGTGTCTACGATGTGTCCGACCCCTATTACATCAAGGAGCTTGCCTACTTCATCCCGCCCAATCCCGAAAAGCCCCTCTTTGGCCCGAAGCTGGAAGGCCCGATGTTGGGTACTGCCGAGGATTGCGTGGTGGATGACCGCGGTTACATCTACATGGACACGCTCCATGACGGCATCTATATCCTGCGTCTGAAGAAAGACTGATTGACAAAAGACCTGTGACGCTTCACGGGTCTTTTTGTTGCAACGGTGCTCTCTTTATGGTAAAATCATCAGTTAGAGAAACGAGAAAGGGAAGTCTTTGCGATGACCGATTATTTCAATATACAACTAAAGGGCGATGACATTCACGCCATCTCTGCCATCGGTCTTGCCCATATGGGGGATGCCGTCTATGAACTGCTGGTGCGTACCTATCTCTGCGCCCACGGGAAAGCAACAGGGAAGGGGCTTCACCGCGCCACGGTGGAGCTGGTGCGCGCCCCGCGACAGGCAGCGCTGTCTGAGAAGATTCTGCCCCTCCTTACCGAGGAGGAGAGCGCCGTATTTAAGCGCGGGCGCAACGCCAATGTCCACACCATTGCCCACAATGCCACCGTTGCCGAGTATCGGCAGGCCACGGCCTTGGAGGCGCTGTTTGGGTGGCTCTATCTCAACAATGCCCACGAGCGTATCAACGAACTGTTCAACGTCATGATGGAGGGAGAATAAATGCCGCTGGATGCCATCTGCCTGCAGGCAGTCGTCAATGAAATATCGCCTGCGCTGGTTGGCAGCCGTATCGAGAAGATCCAGCAGCCTGCGCGGGATCAGCTGGTGCTGCTGCTGCGGGGCAATCGCCGTCTCTTCATTTGCGCCAATCCCAATCAGCCCCGCATCCACATGACGGAGCAGCTGCGGGATAACCCCTCCCAGCCTCCCATGTTCTGTATGCTGCTGCGTAAGCACATCGGCAACGGGCGCATCGTGGCGGTGGAGCAGTCTCCTTTGGAGCGCGTGGTGACACTTGCCATCGAGGCTACCGACGAAATGGGGGAGCAGAGCCGCTTTTCTCTCATTTTGGAGGCCATGGGCCGCAACACCAACTTGATCCTCACGGACAGGGAAAATCGCATTGTGGATTGCCTTCGCCGCGTGGATTTGGAGATGTCCCAAGTCCGCCAAGTACTGCCGGGGCTTTTCTACGAATTGCCTCCCAAGCAGGAGAAATGCGACCCTCTCACCGTGACAGAGGACGAGTTCTTCCGCCTTCTCCGTGACGGGGAAAGTGCAGAGCAGCAGCTGACCGCTAAGTTCACTGCCATCTCGCCCCTTATTGCCCGGGAGATCGTCTATGACGCCTACGGCGACAGCGACAGCTGCGTGGTGGATGATCGGTTGTGGCGTAGTTTAGCCCAGTGGCAGCAGAGTGTGAAGGGAAATGGCTTCACACCAAATGTGCTGCTGCGGCAGGGGAAACCCTTCGATTTTACCTACCGCTCCATCGCCCAATACGGCAGTTACGGCGAGAGCGTGGCGCAGGAGAGTTTTTCAGGGCTGCTGGATACCTTCTATTCCCGCCGCGAGCAGGCCGAGCGTGTTAAGCAACGGGGACAGGAACTGGTGAAGGCCGCCACCAATGCCCGTGACCGTGTGCGCCGTAAGATCGCCCTGCGGGAGAAGGAATACGCCCAGACACAAGACCGCGAGACCCTTCGCATCCGCGGCGAACTCATAACCGCGAACCTCTACCGCATGGAGCGGGGGCAGCGCGTGCTGGAGGCGCAGAATTACTATGAGGAGAGCTGTCCCACGGTGGAGATCCCCCTCGATGTGCGCCTTTCTCCACAGGAGAACGCCGCTAAATACTTTAAGCAGTACAACAAGGCTAAGACCGCCGAGAAGATGCTGACGGAGCTTATCACCGCGGGCAAGGAAGAGCTGCAATATCTCGAAAGCGTATTGCAGGAGCTGCAGCTTGCGGAAAGTGAGCAGGATTTTATGGACATCCGCGCCGAGCTGGAAGCAGGCGGATATCTCCGCAAACAGGGGAAGAAGGGCGGCTCGTTCCAGCGACCCTCCAAGCCCCGTGAGTTCCGCTCCACGGCAGGGCTGCGTATTTTGGTAGGCCGCAATAACCGCCAAAATGATCGCTTGACCACTAAGGATGCACAGAAGTGGGATCTATGGCTCCACACCCAGAAGATCCACGGCTCTCATGTGATCCTCTGCACCGACGGCGTAGAGCCCGATGAGCAGAGCGTCTTGGAAGCAGCCCAAATCGCCGCTTACTTCTCCCAAGGTCGGGAGGGGGACAAGGTGGCGGTGGACTACACCCCCGTGAAGTTTGTAAAAAAGCCCGCCGCCAGCCGCCCCGGTATGGTGATCTATACCACCTATAAGACCATGTACGTCACCCCCGATGAGGAACTGGTGAAACGCTTGAGCGTGAAATAATGCTATGTAAAGAAACTTTTATATAATGGAGAGGAAACGATTATGAAGAAAACAGTCGTCACTGTCATCGGTCGTGATACCGTGGGTATTATCGCCAAGGTCAGCGCCAAGTGCGCCGAGTACGATGTCAACATCATCGACATCACCCAGTCCGTTCTGCAGGATATGTTCGTCATGGTGATGATGACGGATATTGCAGGCTTGAAGTGCAGCTTCAAGGAGTTCTCCGAGGCTATGGATCAGCTGGGCAAAGAACTGAACATGGAGATCCGCGTTATGCACGAGGATATTTTCAACTCTATGCACCGCATTTGATTGAGGGAAACGGCTATGATCAATCTCAATGATATTTTAGAAACCATCAATATGATCCGGCAGGAAAATCTCGATATCCGCACCATCACCATGGGTATCTCTCTGCTGGACTGCGCCGACAGCGACATTGACCGCTCCTGTGAGAAGGTCTACAATAAAATCGTCCGCTGTGCAGGCAATCTCGTAAAAACAGGCGAGGATATTGAGGCGGAGTACGGCGTGCCGATTATCAATAAGCGCATTTCCGTGACCCCCATTTCCATGCTGGTTGCCGTCTCCGGCGGCGATCCTGTGAAGTATGCCCACGCCTTGCAGCGTGCTGCCGACACTGTGGGTGTCAACTTCATCGGCGGGTTCTCTGCGCTGGTGCAAAAGGGTTTCTCTGCTGGTGATGTGGAGCTGATCCGCGCCATTCCCCGCGCCCTCAACGAGACCCGCAACATCTGCGCCTCTGTCAATGTGGGCTCTACCAAGGCGGGCATCAATATGGACGCCGTCAAGATGATGGGCGAGGTGATCCGTGAGAGCGCCGAGCTCACTGCTGACCGCGACTGCATTGGCCCTGCCAAGCTGGTGGTGTTCTGCAACGCCGTGGAGGATAATCCCTTCATGGCAGGCGCATTCCATGGCATCAGTGAGCCCGACTGCGTGATCCATGTGGGCGTTTCCGGCCCCGGTGTCGTCCATGCGGCGCTGAAGAAGTGCGATGGCGACTTGGGCGAGGTGGCGGAGATCATCAAGCGTACCGCCTTTAAGATCACCCGCGTAGGTCAGCTGGTGGGTACGGAGGCAGCAAAGCGCCTCGCTGTGCCCTTCGGTATTGTGGACTTGTCCCTTGCACCCCCCCCCGCCGTGGGCGACTCTGTGGCCCGTATCGTTGAGGAGATGGGTCTGGATGTCTGCGGGACCCACGGCACGACCGCTGCGCTGGCCATGCTCAATGATGCGGTGAAGAAGGGTGGCGTTATGGCCTGCAACTCCGTGGGCGGTCTGTCCGGTGCTTTTATCCCTGTGTCTGAGGACGAGGGCATGATCGCGGCGGCACAGAGCGGCGATCTGACTATCGAGAAGCTGGAGGCCATGACGGCTGTTTGCTCCGTGGGTCTTGATATGGTGGTGCTGCCCGGCGAGACTCCCGCTGAGGTCATCTCCGCCATCATCGCCGACGAGGCAGCCATCGGCATGGTGAACTCCAAGACCACCGCTGTCCGCGCCATTCCCGCCATCGGTAAGAAGGCAGGGGAGGGCTTGAACTTCGGCGGCCTGCTGGGCGAAGGCCCCATCATGGCGGTCAACCTTACCGCCAGCCCCAAGAAGTTCATCGACCGCGGCGGCAGAATCCCTGCCCCCATGCAGAGCTTGAAGAACTAAATATAAAACCTCCCTGTCCGATGGACAGGGAGGTTTTACCATATCGTTTTGAGGAACGATTAAAAGGGAAATCGGAGTGCGCTTAGAACACCAGAGTGAAGCAGGCCAGAGTAAAGACACCTGCGAAGATGGCGCAGGGGATAGCGCCGCACCAGATGTTACCATACTTGCGGTACAGATAGGTCACCACGCCAGTGGTGCCGCCCATCATGTAGCAGTAACCGAAAGCGAAGTCGAGCGCGCCGGAGCTCTTGTTGACGCCGGTGCCGTAGACGTCCAGCTGGGGGATAGGAGCAGTGCCGTCACCGATCAGCATACTGCCGCCGTACTGGATGAGGAGCAGCAGGAACAGTGCGCCTGCGGTCATCACGGTGTTGACAGTAACTGCGATCCACATATCCTTACGCTCGTTGCCGGTGGAGGGCAGAACACGCTGATTGAGGTTACCCACAAACATGGCGATGAAGATAACGATAGCGTAGGGAATAGCGCGGACAAGACGGGCAGCAGAGGGCTGGACATAAGTGGAGAGATTCCAGACCTGATAGTTGATGCCCAAGAAGGCTTCCATAAGCCACATCCAAGCGCAGAAGAAAGCGACAGCAATCAGACCCAGGAGCAGAGCCTTGGCGGGCTTGCTCCAGTTGATCTTGGTCTCATCCTCGCCGCCGAGAGCATACATGCCCAGATTGGAAGCAACGCCGGCTTTCTTACGCTTGTTGGCGGCGATAACCATGCGGACGATACCGATAATAGCCAGCACCATCAGCCATGCCATGATGCCGTTGAGGTTGTTGGAGGTGAAGACCTTCAGC
>JAZQMH010000184.1:0-2759 GCA_045543255.1 Vescimonas sp. | reverse complement strand
TTCGGTGCGCTGCTCATCAATAAGATCACCGGCCATAAGTACCGCAAGTCCTATTTCATCATGGAGCTGCCCGAGTACAAGACCCCCAGTCTCAAGCGTGCGTTTTTGTCCATGTGCTCCCGTGGCTGGTCCTTTATCGTCAAGGCCTTTACCATCATCCTGCTGTGCAACACGGTGGTGCAGGTCATGCAGAGCTTCGACTGGAGCTTCCGGATCGTGGCCGAGGGCGCGGAGAACACCTCGATCCTCGCCTCTATCGCAACGCCCTTTGCCTATCTGTTGATCCCCATCGTGGGTTACCACGCATGGCAGCTGGCTGCCGCCGCTGTGACCGGCTTCATCGCCAAGGAGAACGTGGTGGGTACGCTGGCGGTGTGCTACGGTATCTCCAGCCTGTTCGATCTTGACGAGCTGGCTATGATGGAGGGCGCAGGTGCCGAGGTGGCCGCCGCTTTCGGCCTGACCAAGGTGGCCGCGCTGGCCTATCTGATGTTCAACCTCTTCACGCCTCCCTGCTTTGCCGCCATCGGTGCCATGAATTCGGAGATGAAGAGCAGAAAGTGGCTCTGGGGCGGTGTGGGCCTGCAGCTTGCCATTGGCTACACCGTGGGCTTCCTCGTCTACCAGATCGGCACGCTGATCGTCACCGGCACTGTGGGCACGGCGTTCCTGCCCGGTCTCATCGCCGTGGCGGTGATGGCCGCCATCGTGGTGTGGCGCATCGTGGCCGCCGAGCGTAAGCTGAAGGCGGAGCTGTGCGCTGCCAAGTGAGTGTATCGATAAGGAGGAAAAGACGATGAACGATATTCTTGTCATCGCCATTGTTGTGGTGATCGTTGCCCTTGCCGCCGGATATGTCATCCGTGCCAAGCGCAGGGGAAAGAAATGTATCGGCTGCCCCGAGGGCGGCTCCTGCAGCGGCAGCTGCACCGGTTGCAGCTGCGAAAAAAGACACTGATCCACGCACTCCATGTTTGTTTGTGTTGTTTTCTAACGAAAAAGACCGTTTCCCGAAAGGAGACGGTCTTTTTCTGTGAATTTCGTGCGCATTTGCAGTAGATTTCTCTTTACAGAGCGGATTTTATCGGATATAATATCTTGGTTAATGAAGAAAATGCGAAAAGGAGAACGATCACTATGGCCGTTATTGAATACGACGAGTATAAACAGAAACTCCTGGCCCTTGAGCCCATGCTGGGCGAACTGGAGAAGGCGCTTGCCATCGGTAAGGCCCGCGAGGAGTATGAAGCGCTGCAGAAGGAGACGGAGCAGGAGGGGTTCTGGAACAACCTCGAGCGCAGCCAGACCGTCAGCCGTCAGCTCAAGCGTCTGGAGAACAAGATCAAGAAGCACGACCGCCTTGTCTCCGACTGGGAGGATTGCCTGACCCTGTGCGAGATGGCGCAGGAGGAGGACGACGCTTCTCTGCTGCCCGATGTCACCGAGGGCTACAACACCCTTGAGAAGGAGATGAACGAGCGCCGCCTCGCCGCCCTCCTCAGCGGTGAGTACGATGCCAACAACGCCATCCTGACCTTCCATGCCGGTGCCGGCGGTACCGAGGCACAGGACTGGACGGAGATGCTCTACCGTATGTACACCCGCTGGGCCGAGCGTCACGGCTACACCTATCAGGTGCTGGACTACGAAGCAGGCGAAGAAGCAGGCATCAAGTCCGCTACCATCTCCATTGTGGGCGAGAACGCCTACGGTTACCTTAAGAGCGAGAACGGCGTCCATCGTCTGGTGCGCGTCAGCCCCTTCGATGCCAACGCCCGCCGTCAGACCAGCTTCGCCGCCCTCGAGGTCATGCCCGAGATGGACGACGACAGCGAGATCGAGATTCGTCCCGACGAGATCGAGATGCAGGCTTGCCGCTCCTCGGGCGCAGGCGGTCAGCACATCAACAAGACCTCCTCTGCCGTCCGTTTGACCCACCTGCCCACGGGCATCGTGGTGTTCTGCCAGACGGAGCGCAGCCAGTTCCAGAACCGCGACAACGCCATCAAGATGCTGAAGGCAAAGCTGGCGGAGCTGAAGATGCAGCAGCAGGCTGAGAAGATCAGCGACATTAAGGGCGTGCAGATGAAGATTGAGTGGGGCAGCCAAATCCGCTCCTACGTGTTCATGCCCTACACCCTCGCCAAGGACACCCGCCCGGGCTATGAAATGGGTAACATTCAGGCCGTGATGGATGGCGATATTGATGGTTTCATCAACGCCTACCTGTCCATGAAAGCAAATGGAGAACTGAAGTAAAATCAAAAAAGAACCTGTCCATTTTGTGGACAGGTTCTTTTTTGTCTTTAAGGGGAGCGGCGACGAAACTCTGCGAGTTTTTTTACTGGTTTTCGCTGTCGGATTTGGCCTTTTTCTTCAGGCGGAAGAGGGGCTTGCCGTTTTTGCGGCGGCGGATGGTGCGGATCACCACGATGACGATGACCACAGCGATCAGCAGCCAGAACCAGCTGTAGGCCAGCCACACGGCGAAGTTCTGGGCCGTGCGCCCGATGGACTTGAGACCATCCAAGAAGGACTCACCCAAGCGGTCACCGAAGGTGACGGGGGCTTGCCCCTGACCCGACAGCTCGTAGACCTCGTGGAGGGTCATGTAGATGGTGGAATAGCCTACCAAAGAGTCGTAGGTGCGGAGTGTGCCCATGAGGTTTTCAATGGTCCACTCCGTTTCAGAGATGGCGCTTTCAATGGTGATGATGTCCTCCATGGACTCGGCGCGGCGGAGCAGATCCTGCAGCCGC
>JAZQMH010000183.1:0-2559 GCA_045543255.1 Vescimonas sp. | reverse complement strand
GGGCTGCGACTGCGACCGCTATATCGAGGTGTGGAACAACGTCTTTTCCCAGTTCAACAATGACGGCAACAACAACTACACGGAGCTGAGCCAGAAGAACATCGACACCGGCATGGGTCTTGAGCGCCTTGCCTGCGTGTGCCAGAATGTGAAGAGTCTCTTCGATGTGGATACCGTTATGAACATCACCGATAAGGTCTCTGAGATCACCGGTGCTCACTACGGTGAGAGCGAGAAGAAGGACGTTTCCCTCCGCATCATCACCGACCATATCCGCTCCGCCGCCTTCATGATCTGCGACGGCGTCCGTCCCACCAACGAGGGTCGCGGCTACGTGCTGCGCCGTCTGCTGCGCCGCGCTGCCCGTCACGGCAAGCTGCTGGGCGTCAACGATCCCTTCCTCTTCAACGTGGTGGAGACCGTCATCCATGAGAACGAGGGTCACTATCCTGAGCTCCGCGAGCGCGCCGAGTATATTACCAAGGTCATCCGCGTGGAGGAGGAGAACTTCGCCAAGACCATCGATGCCGGTATGCGCATCTACAACGAGATGATGGCTGCCCACAAGGCCAAGGGCGACACCGTCTTCTCCGGCGAGAACGCCTTCGATCTGGCTGCTACCTACGGTTTCCCCATCGACCTCACCATCGAGATGGTGGAGGACGAGGGCATGAGCGTGGATATGGATGCCTACTACGCCAAGCGCGAGGAGGACAAGATCCGCGCCCGTGAGGCTCGCAAGGCACTGGGCGATCTGGGCTGGGCCGGCGTGGAGTTCGGTCAGGACATGCCCGCTACCGAGTTCGTGGGCTATGACTACGATGCTATTGACGATGCCAAGGTGCTGGCAATCGTGGCTGACGGTGAGCACGTGGACGAGATCGTGGCCGGTATGGATGCCATCGTGGTGCTGGATCAGACCCCCTTCTACGCTGAGATGGGTGGTCAGACCGCTGACCACGGCTATCTCTGCGACAGCGCCGACGAGAGCGTGGAGAATTTGGAGGGTAAGGGCAATGCCCTGTCCTTCGAGGTCAACAACGTGCAGAAGAACAAGGGCGACAAGTATATGCACTACGGCAAGCTCCTGCGCGGCAGCTTGAAGGTGGGCGATACCGTCACCGCTTCTATTGATACCGAGCGCCGCGTCGCCATTCGCCGCGCCCACAGCGCTACCCATCTGCTGGATGCCGCTCTTATGAAGATCTTGGGCGACCATGTCCATCAGGCAGGCTCTTTGGTGGAGCCCGATCGTCTCCGCTTCGACTTCAGCCACTTTGAGGGCGTGGACTCCCATACCCTGCAGCTGATCGAGAATCTGGTGAACAGCTGGATCATGGCAGGCCACAGCGTCGTCACTGAGGAGCTGCCCATCGAAGAGGCCAAGCAGAAGGGCGCAGTTGCCACCTTCGGCGAGAAGTACGGCGATGTGGTCCGCGTGGTGGAGATGGGCGATGTGTCCGTGGAGTTCTGCGGCGGTACGCACCTCGACAACACCGCTAAGGTTGGCTCTTTCCGCATCGTCTCCGAGGGCAGCGTGGCCTCCGGTGTGCGCCGTATCGAGGCCGTGGTGGGCGCTGAGGCTCAGCTGAGCATGATGAATGACCGCGAGAAGCTCCGTGTGGCCTCCGGCATGCTGAAGACCTCTCCCGACCTGCTGTGCGGTCGTATTGGCGATCTGTTGGACGAGATCAAGGAGTACAAGCGTCAGATCGAGCAGTTCAAGGCCAAGGCCTCTGCCGGCGGCGCTGACGATATGCTGAAGAGTGCCGAGGATGTGGGCGGTATCCATGTGGTCACCGCCACCGTCACCGAGGGCGATGCCAATAGCCACCGTCAGCTGGGCGACCTGCTCCGCGATAAGGACAGCGCCGTGGTGGCCGTGATTGCTCTGGTGAACGAGAAGCTGAGCCTGCTGGCTGTCTGCGGTAAGGATGCTGTTGCCCGTGGCATCAAGGCCGGCGACATCATCAAGACCATCGCCCCCATCGTGGGCGGTAAGGGCGGCGGCAAGCCCGACAGCGCCATGGGCGGCGGCAGCGATAAGTCCAAGGTAAGTGACGCACTGGCTGCTGTGAAGCCCTTCGTCAGCGAGAGAGTGTAAGGAATTCCCTAAAAAGGAGAGGAGATACGATCTATGCGTAACGATTGTTTGTTCTGCGCCATCATCGATGGTGACATCCCCAGCAAGAAGGTCTATGAGGACGACCTGTGCTACGCCTTCTATGACATCGAGCCTCAGGCTCCCGTCCATTTCCTTGTGGTGCCTAAGGAGCACATCTGCTGCGCCCGCAAGATCGACGAGACCAACGCTGCGGTGGTTGCCCACTGCTTCGCCGCCATCGCCAAGATCTGCAAGGAGCTGGGCTGCGAGGATTACCGCATTGTCAACAACTGCGGCGATCAGGCAGGTCAGACCGTGAAGCACCTGCATTTCCATGTGCTGTCCGGCCGCGACATGACCTGGCCTCCGGGCTAAGAAACCGAATTGGAAAAGACCGCCTTCGGGCGGTCTTTTTTCTGCGCTGAATGTTTACACCTTGTTACTTGTTTCTCCCT
>JAZQMH010000182.1:0-5893 GCA_045543255.1 Vescimonas sp. | reverse complement strand
GATGGCAGCCTCATGCACCAGCTGTGCCTCTGGGCAGTTGGCAATGACTGCGGGGATGGACTTGATCTTGGCGTTGCCCATAATAATGGAGTCGCACTGCACGTGGCCGAAACACTCGGCGTTGCCTACCATGCGGGGGTAGAACACCTGCTGGGACTGATCCTGCGCCACAGAGCGGGAGATGACGCGGCCCTTGGCATCGTCGCCGTTGAGCTCGATGACCATGTCGCTCTCTGCCACCTGCTGCCCGTGGGTCAGCAGACGCTCGGTAACCACGATCTCGCTGCCTTTTTCACAGTGGAACGCCGTTTCGCGGCGGGTGGAGTCGATGCCGCGGATCTGCACCGTGTCCATCTGCATCACGGAGTTCTCACCCAAAAAGACCTCAGTCTTGGGATTCATCACATTCTTGCCCGTTTCGCCGGGATCGTTCTCGCCGTAGTGCTTTTCAGCGTAGCGGACGCGGGAGTTCTTGCCCACATAGAAAGTGTGGACACCGTCGTGGCGGCTCTCGTTGCAGCCGGAGTTGTGGATGCCGCAGCCTGCCACGATCTCCACGTCGCAGTCATCGCCGATGTAGAAATCGTTATAGACCATCTCGCTCAGACCCGTCTTGGAGATAATGACGGGGATGTAGCACTTCTCACCCTTGGTGCCGTCCTTGATGCGGATGTCGATACCCTCCTTACCGTCGGTTTTGGAGGTGATCTCAATATTCTCCGTGGACTGGCGTGCAGCGCAGCCGCTGTCCTTACGAATGTTCAGGGCATCGGGGGTGGTGCCTGTCAAGTCGGCGATCTTTTCCAGTAAGCTCTTATCCAGTTCGTTCATCATAAGGCATTGCCCTCCTTTCTCTCGATCACGGGGCAGCCGCCCAGCGTGTCGGCCAAAATGAGGGGGAATACTTCCTCACAGTCGCCGCGGTGGGCGATCTCGCCATTAGCGATCACCACGATCTCGTCGGCAAGGCGGATGATACGCTCCTGATGGGAGATGATGATCATGGTGGCCTTGTCCTCTTTGTGGATCTGCTCGAAGGTCTCGGTCAAACGGGCGAAGCTCCACAGGTCGATACCTGCCTCGGGCTCGTCGAAGATCATCAGCTCGCTGCCGCGGGCCAAAATGGTGGCGATCTCAATGCGCTTGACCTCGCCGCCGGAGAGGGACACGTCCACCTCGCGGTCGAGATAATCGTTGGCGCACAGACCCACCTTGGTGAGATACTGGCAGCAGCGATCCTTGGTCAGCTTCTTTTCGCCCGCCGCCAGCATCAGCAGATCGTTGACCGTGATGCCCTTGAAGCGGGGAGGCTGCTGAAAACCGTAGCTGATACCCTTGCGGGCGCGCTCCGTGATGCTAAGACCCGTAATGTCCTCGCCGTTATACAGGATCTTGCCGCCGGTGGGCTGCACAAGACCCATGATGACCTTCGCAAGGGTCGTCTTACCGCCGCCGTTAGGGCCGGTAAAGACCACCAAGCGGTGATCGGGAATGGTAATCGAGATATTCTTCAAAATATCCACGTCCCCCTCGGGGGTGGAAACGCGATAGGAAATGTTTTGCAGTTCCAGCATGGGAACGCCTCCTTTACGCCTGTATTTCCGCAGGAATAGTATACCATAGCCCTGCGGTGAAAAGTGTGGCATTTGCAACACTATGTAGAAAATGGACGAAAGTCCTCTCAAATTGATAATGATAGCAGATTGTAGCGAAAAAAGCAACGGGGAAGGCACGTATTTTTCTTCTTTGGCATAGTATGGCGCGGAAAGGAGTGAGGTAAACGTGGATCAGTTTGATTATCCTACCGCCGCCACTGTATGGCAGCGGGTGAACCCACAGGAAGATCCCTACCCCGAGGCGGGGCGCGGACGGTTTGAGATGCCCCAAGGGCAGCAGGAGAATCGCCCACAGCCACCTGCGCCCATGCCCATGCCCCTGCCGCCACAGAACGGCAGCGATGGGCAGCAGCTGTATCGGGCGCTGCTGCGGGAGGAGATGCGGCACTTGCAGCAGGTGATCTCCGTGCTGGAAAAGGCTCTTGCATAGCGGTCGGGGGAGTGTTACAATAAAGAGCAACCAAAGATAAAAGGAGGCCCATACCCATGAAACAGACCATCTCCCGTGAAGCGGCGCTGAACGCGCTGAGAGAGTACAACAAAGAGCCCTTCCATATTCAGCACGCACTGACGGTGGAGGGTGTCATGCGCTGGTACGCCAACGACCTTGGCTACGGTGAGGATGCCGATTTCTGGGCAACGGTGGGTCTGCTCCACGATATTGACTACGGTATGTGGCCCGACGAGCACTGCCTCAAAGCTCCCGAACTGCTGGAAAAGGCAGGCTGCGACGCCGAGTTCATCCACGCCGTCTGCTCCCACGGCTACGGCATCTGCTGCGACGTAGAGCCCACCCACGAGATGGAGAAGGTGCTGTTCGCCGCCGACGAACTGACGGGTCTCATTGGCGCTGCCGCCCGTATGCGCCCCAGCAAGAGCTGCAAGGACATGGAGCTGAGCAGCCTGAAGAAGAAGTTCAAGGATAAGAAGTTTGCCGCAGGCTGCTCCCGCGAGGTCATCACCACCGGCGCGGAGCGCTTGGGCTGGGATCTCGACACGCTGCTGGGCAAGACGCTGGAAGCCATGCGCTCCTGCGAGGACAGCGTCGCCGCCGGCCTGTAAGGAAAGTATCACCATATAATATAGAGAAAGACCGCCGAGAGGCGGTCTTTTTTTATTGTGCAGCCCCACGATAGAATCCGTAGGGGCGGATAGTATCCGCCCGCACAACATACGGAAGGGTATCGATAGGATTTGTAGGGCGGGGTGCCCTCACCCCGCCGCGGCGGCCTGTGGGCAGGCCGCCCTACAGGCCGATTTACCCACACAATATTAACAGAACGAAGCACCATCAACCATGGACGGGCGGCTGCGCGCAGTGCAGCCGCCCGCTTTTTTTACGCACTTCCGACCACGAAAAACTACCGAAATTTCACGCAGAGTTTTCCACAACAGGGGAAAATATCAACAACAACGGTAACAAAAATGACAATTCGGTTACAGAATGCGGAAATCTCTTGACAATTCACGGGGGGGGGTATACTGGACACAGCAAAAAACGATATATCAACAATAAATCGTTTTGTGCAAAATAATTTATTGGAGGAAAAACAAAATGAAGAAGATTGTTGCTCTGGTCCTGACCGTTGTTATGGTTCTGGGCCTGGCCACCACCGCAATGGCTGCTACCGGTGGCGTTGATCTGGGTGCTGCTCTGGCTAACAAGACCGAGACCGTCGAGATCAAGGCTGGTCTGGAGGCTTCCGCTTCCCTGAAGACCTTCCCCACCTATCAGGTGTTCGTCACCAAGACCGCTGACAAGTCTGTCTCCGTCCTGGCTGATCAGTATGTGAAGGTTCCTTCTGACGCTCGCGCTAAGTATGTTGTCGTTGATGGCACCAGCATCACCTATCTGGCTGTTGCTCCCGCTGCTTATGATGACGTTGCTACCGCTGTGACCGTTGCTTACAATGCTGAGCCCGAGTGCGGTGATGTCTATGTTGCTAACGCTGCTGAGGCTGGCACCTACTACCTGTACAAGGGTGTGTACTACAAGGAAGTCGCTACTGGCTCCACCAAGATCTTCAACGTTGATGGCGTGGCCGTTTGGGCTGATGTTGCTACCGAGGTGAAGACCGTTGATCACAAGTATGTCGCTAACACCAAGAAGGTTGCTAACGTTGAGACCGTGACTGACGTGGTTTGCTCCGAGTGCAAGGCTTCCTTCGCTTTCGTCGAGGGTAAGGTCGCTGACGCTGTTGCTAAGTTCGGCGCTGGCAACTATGTCGAGGTTACCGCTGACAAGCTGTATGTTGCTAAGGTCGCTGGCGTTCCCTCCGCTCCCGCTACCGACAAGGTTGAGTCCGCTGAGACCTTCGATGCTGGTATCGCTATGTATGTCGGTATGTCCGTCATGGCCGCTGCCGGTTCCGCTGTCGTCCTGAAGAAGAAGGACTAATTTAGTCGGAAACTACAAAACGATTAATTAAGGTTTTGTGCCTTTGTTAATTCCATGAGCAGGTAATTGAATCCTCCAAAGGGATTTGTGATGAACGCGGTTGTGAATCGCCTGCTCTAAAAGAGAAAGGCCCCGCAAGGGGCCTTTTTCACACAAATGGGAGATTTACATAATTTCCCAAAAATCTAAAAAGGAGAAAAGAAACCATGAAGAAGTTTTTTAGTCTGGTTCTGGCCCTCGTGATGGCCCTGAGCCTGACCACTGTGGCTTTCGGTGCTACCACTGTCACCGATCTCGCTGGTCTGGATGCTGCTCTGACCGCCGGCGAAACCGATATCGTTGTGGAGGGCGTTGTATTTGACTCCAATCCCTTCAACGGCAAATACTATGTTGACCGCAATATCGACTTCGTTGGTTGCACCTTCACTGCCGATATGAACTGGATGTACATCAACAACGCAACCTTCACCAACTGTACGTTCAACTCCACCGGAGCTGCCGTTCATTATGATGAGATCAAGGGTTCCGTGGTCTTTAATAACTGCACCTTTACTGCTGGCAAGGTCCAGCTTGGCGCAGGCGGCGCCGTGACTTTCAACAACTGCGAGTTTGCTGATACTGCCAGTACCAATATTTGGTCTGACAATGGCATCCGCGTTTACAGCCCCGCTGAGTTCAACGACTGCGAGTTCAACAACCGTGTTGTTTTGGCTGGCGCAAACGATTTGCCCACCACCTTTAATGCCTGCACCATGAATGATGGAACGCCCGTTTACTACACTGACAACGCTGATGGTATCATCCGTGGTGGTAATGTTCCCTTTGTGGGCACCGATGTCACTAAGGATGCCAATGGTAAGTACACTGGCGGTACCTTCTCCGCCACTCCCGCTGCCGATGCTATTGCTCCCGGATATGTCTTCGCTAACGGCTCCGTCGTGAACAACGCCGGTAACTTCGTTGGCTCCAGCTCCGCTCTGACCAGCTCTACCGCTACCTACGGCGCTACTCTGGCTGACGCTCTGGCCAACAAGACCCATACCGTCGAGGTCAAGGCTGCGCTGGAGGCTTCTGCTTCCCTGAAGAGCTTCCAGACCTATCAGGTGTTCGTCACCAAGCTGGCTGACAAGACTGTCTCCGTGCTGCCCAACCAGTATATCGTCGTTCCCACTGACGTCAACGCTGATGTCGTGGTCGTCGATGGCAGCAAGATTATCTTCCTGGCTCAGGTTGCCGGCGTTACCAAGTACGATGATAATGCCGAGGCTGTGAAGGTTGCTTACAATGCTAAGCCCGCTTGCGATGATGTCTATGTCGCCTCCGCCGCCGATGCCGGTGTGTACTACCTGTACAAGAACGCCTACTATGTTGAGTGCGATGCAGTCAGTGCTGATAAGGTCTTCAATGTTGACGGTGTTGCCGTTGCCGCTAAGGCCACCAATCTGGTGAAGACTCTGGCTCACACTTATGCCTTTGATACCAAGACTGTTGGTACCAAGACCGAGGTTACCAAGGTGTACTGCACCGTCTGCAAGGACAGCTTCTCCTTCGTGGTTGGTGATCTTGCTGATGCTGTCAAGACCTTCGGTGCCGGCAACTATGCCGATACTGGTCTGAACGATGCCAACGGTGACGATATCTTCGTCCGCACCGCTTCCGGTCTTGTTTACGTTCCCGTGACCCCCGGCACCTCCACCGATAAGGTCGAGTCCGCCGCTACCTTCGATGCTGGTATCGCTATGTATGTCGGCATGAGCGTCATGGCTGCTGCCGGCAGCGCTGTGGTGATCGGCAAGAAGAAGGACTAATCTTCTATCGAACCCAAAATTAAAAATAAAACCCCCATTCGGGGGTTTTATTTTTTGGTGTGGCAAGAAGA
>JAZQMH010000181.1:0-13895 GCA_045543255.1 Vescimonas sp. | reverse complement strand
GGGCGGTCATTTTTTGTTTACATTTGAAAATGCTGAAAAAGGTTGCCAAATTTTTTCTTTGTGCTATACTGGTATATGATGTGTCAAGACACATCGTATATCATAATAGAAAATTTGAGGATTGGGATATGAAAACAGAAGAAAAGCTGAACATGACCATGCTCTGTGATTTCTATGAGTTGACTATGGGCAACGGTTATTTCAAGAACGGCTATAAGGATCGTATCACCTATTTCGATGTGTTCTTCCGCCGTGTCCCCGACGGTGGCGGCTTCGCCATTGCCGCCGGTCTTGAGCAGCTCATCGACTATATTGAAAACCTGCATTTTACCGACGAAGATATTGCCTATCTCCGTGGCCGCAACCTCTTTGACGAGGAGTTCTTGGCCTATTTGAAGGACTTTAAGTTCACCGGCGACATCTATGCTGTCCCCGAGGGTACGCCTATGTTCCCCCGTGAGCCCATGCTGGTTGTCCGCGCCCCCGCCGTGGAGGCACAGCTTATTGAGACCTTCACGCTGCTGACCATCAACCATCAGAGCCTTATCGCCACCAAGGCAAACCGCATCTGCCGCGCCGCACAGGGTCGCACGGTGCTGGAGTTCGGCTCCCGCCGCGCCCACGGCTACGATGCCGCCATCGTTGGTGCCCGCGCTGCCTATATCGGTGGCTGTGATGGTACGGCCTGCACCATTTCCGATCAGCTCTACGGTGTACCTGCCGGCGGCACCATGGCTCACGCTTGGGTGCAGATGTTCGATAGCGAGTATGAGGCCTTTAAGCACTACTGCGAGGTTTATCCCAACAATGCAACGCTGCTGGTGGACACCTATAATACCCTGAAGTCCGGCGTACCCAACGCCATCCGCGCCTTTAATGAGGTCTTGAAGCCCTTGGGCATCACCAAGTGCGGCATTCGCCTTGACAGCGGCGATATGGCCTATTTGAGCCAGCAGGCTCGTAAGATGCTGGACGAGGCGGGTTGGACGGAGTGTAAGATCTCCGTGTCCAACTCCTTGGACGAGTATCTCATCCGCGATCTCCTTATGCAGGGAGCCCAGATCGATCTCTTCGGCGTTGGCGAGCGGATGATCACCGCCCGCAGTGGGCCTGTGTTTGGCGGCGTGTACAAGCTGGTTGCCGTGGAGAAGGACGGCGAGATCGTCCCCAAGATCAAGCGCAGCGAGAACGTGGAGAAGATCACCGTACCTCACTTCAAGAAGCTGTACCGTTTCTACGGCCGCGATACCGGCAAGGCCATCGCCGACTATATGGCGGTGTACGATGAGACTGTGGACGACAGCGGTGATTTCACTATCTTCGATCCCTACGCCACGTGGAAAAAGAAGAATGTGTATAACTTCGAGGCCCGTGAGCTGTTGGTGCCCATCTTCATCAATGGTAAGCGTGTGTACGACTGCCCGCCCTTGAAGGAAGTGCGTGCATACTGCGCCCAGCAGGTGGATACCCTTTGGGACGAGGTCAAGCGCTTTGAGAATCCCCATTCCTACTATGTGGACTTGAGCCAGAAACTGTGGAACATCCAGCATGATTTGCTGGAGCAGACAGAGGAATAAGTATTCCCGCAGGGCTGTCCATTTAATCGGACAGCCCTGCGCCTATATCATGGGAGAAAGGAGTGCCCTATGAAAAAACCGCGTGTACAACAGAAAACGGAGCGTCGGATCAGTGCAGGTCTGCGTCTTGCGCTGGTGGCTGTGCTGCTGCTGTTGCAGATCGCGGTGGTAGTGGCTCTTTCTCTTCTCTTGCAGCAGAAGATGGCACTGGTCTATACGGCGCTGGGTCTGCTGGCAGTGGTGGTGGCTATTTGGGTCTACACCCGCCCGGGCAGCAGCAGCTATAAGATCGGCTGGGCGCTGCTGATTTTGGCAGTGCCTGTGGCAGGCTTGATCCTCTATCTTTTGTGGAACAGCCAGCCTGTCCACCGCTCCAACTTAAAAAAGCTGCCCTATCCGCCGGAGAATGACGAGCGCCGTATCCACGATACCCAGACCCTGGCGGCTTTAGAGAGTGAACTGCCCAAATGGCACCGCGTAGCGGCCTACGGAGCCCGCCGTGGCTTTGCCGTCTATAGCGGCAGCGATTGGGAATACCTCTCCACAGGTGAGGCCTATTTCGAGCATATGTTTGCCGCCTTGGAGAAGGCGGAGAAGTTCATCTTCATGGAGTATTACATCGTCACCCGCGGTGAGATCTTCGATCGCCTTGTGGACATCTTCCGTCGCAAGCGGGAGCAGGGCGTGGAGATCAAGCTGATCTTTGACGATTTCGGCAGCATGATGCGCTTTGGCGGCGAAGAGGTGGGCATGCTGCGGCGCATGGGCGTGGAGACGAAGGTCTTTAACCCTGTCCACCAGTATGTAAACCGCCTGTACTTCAATTACCGCAACCACCGAAAGATCACCTGTGTTGACGGGCACATCGCCTATACCGGCGGCATCAATATCGCCGATGAATACGCCAACATCATTGACCGTTTCGGCTATTGGAAGGATGGCGGCGTGTGTATCAGCGGCGAGGCGGCATGGGGCTTTACCCGTGAATTTTTGCGTATGTGGGAGCGTATGGGCGGCAAGTTCCCTCATCCCTACGATGACTACCGTCCTGCAAAAACGGTGGCAGGGAAGGGGTATTGCCAACCCTTCTCCGATGGACCGGACAACAATCCCGTTAATACCGCCGAGGACATCTTCCTCCACCTCATTAACCGTGCCCAGCATACCCTGCGCATCACCTCGCCCTACCTTGCTATCGATGAGCCCATGCTCCGCGCACTTTGTACCGCAGGCGACAGCGGCGTAAAGGTGCAATTGATGATGCCCGGCACGCCGGATCACAAATTTGCCTATTTGGTAGCCGAGACCTACTTCGGCGAACTCATGCGTCACGGTGTGGAGATATATACCTTTACACCCGGCTTCCTGCACGGAAAAACGGTGCTTGCAGATAACGAGATCGCCGTTATTGGTACGGTGAATATGGACTACCGCAGCTTCCAGCTCCACTATGAGTGCGGCACGATCCTCTACGGCGAAAATGCCCGCCGTGGCTTGGAAGAGGACATGGATGGGATCATTGCCCAGTCCCGCCGCGTCACCATCAGCAGTTGGAAAGCCCGCCCGTGGCTGCGAAAGCTGACAGGTATGTTCCTGCGCTTGTTTGCTATGTGGATGTAATCTTCTCCCTTGACAAGTGCCATTTTTCAGTATACAATCACCATACAATCAAAGGGGTGCTGGTGCAAACCGGCTGAGATACAGCGTAATGCCGCTGTGACCCTCGAACCTGATCCGGATAATGCCGGCGTAGGAATGTGGTCATAGTTCATACGAATCGCCGCATTGCATCGCCCGCAGTGCGGCGTTCCTTTTTCGGTTCTGAAAGAGTGCCGCAGCGGAGAACATTTTAAGGAGGTATGACTATGAACCACCGTAAACTTCGTTCCCTGTGCGAAGGCGCTGTGCTGCTGGCAGCAGCACAAGTTCTCAGCTACATTAAGCTGTGGGAAATGCCCTGGGGCGGCAGTGTTGTGCTGTCCATGATCCCGTTGGTGCTTTATGCCGTCCGATGGGGGCTCGGCTCGGGCTTGCTGGCGGGCTTTGCCTTTGGTGTATTGCAGTTTGTCTTTGATGGAGGTTTTGCTCTTGGTTGGCAATCTATCGTGGGCGACTACCTGGCGGCCTTTACTGTGTTGGGCTACGCAGGTCTCGTGGCGCGCCGTAGCCACGGTGTTTTTACCGGCACGCTTATCGCCGGTGCTCTTCGTTTTTTTGTCCACTATATCGTAGGTGCTACTATCTGGGCCGAGTATATGCCGGAGGTGTTCTTCGGCCTTACTATGAAGTCTCCGTGGTTCTACTCGCTTCTCTATAACCTCGCCTATATGCTGCCCAATGTTATCATTACGCTGCTGGTCTTTGCCTTGGCATACAAGCCCCTAAAGAAGTTTTTCTTAGCCGAAGATCTTAAATAAATCCTCAGATTTTTGTAAGCCTCTGCCCGAAAGGGTGGAGGCTTTCGGCTATTTTGCCGCGCTAAAGTTCCGGCTTGTGAGATATTCCAACTAAAACGAGTAGTTTTTAGACGGTATTACAAAATCTTTGCGTTCCTAACAAAAAGGTTGATATTTGTTTAACAATGTTGTAAAGTTATCATAGTGGAACAAATTTGTAAAGTAAGATTATAAAATATAACGAGGAGGAACAGGCAATGGCATTTGAAGAATTCATGAGTATGTATCGTGAAAAACTCACCACTGCTGAGGAGGCAGTAAAGGTGATCAAGTCCGGCGATTGGGTGGACTATGGCTTCGCTTGCACCCATCCCCGCGTACTGGACGAGGCACTGGCAAAGCGCGCCCCCGAGCTGCAGGAGGTGAAGGTGCGCGGCGGTATCTGCCTGTGGCGTCCCGCCATCTTCGACATCGAAGAGCCCCATAAGCATATTATCTTCAACTCCCACCATACCAGCGGCACAGAGCGCAAGCACATCGACACCGGTGCCTGCTTCTACACCCCCATGCGTTACTCTGAGCTGCCCCGTTACTGCTACGAGAACTTCAACAAGCCCGATGTTGCCATGTTCCAGGTTGCCCCCATGGATAAGCACGGCTACTTTAACTTCGGCGTTTCCGCCTCTCACTTGAAGGCTGTTTGCGACACCGCCAAGACGGTCATTGTGGAGGTCAACGAGAAGATGCCCCGTGTTTACGGCGGCTTTGGCGAGGCAGTCCATATCTCCGATGTGGACATGATCGTGGAAGGCCGCAATGATCCCATGGGCATCCTGCCCTCTGCCGAGCCCACCGAGATCGATAAGAAGGTGGCAGAGCTGGTGGTGCGTGAGATCCCCAACGGTGCCTGCCTCCAGCTGGGTATCGGCGGTATGCCAAACGCCGTGGGTATGATGATCTGCGAGTCCGATTTGAAGGATCTCTCTGTCCACACCGAGATGTACGTGGATGCTTTCGTGGATATGTCCCTCGCAGGTAAGATCAGCGGCAAGAATAAGAATATCGACCACGGTCGTCAGGCCTTTACTTTCGCCGCAGGCTCTCAGCGCCTCTATGACTTCATCGACGAGAACCGTATGTGCATGGCCGCGCCCGTCAGCTACATCAACGACATTCGCACCATCGCCTCCATTGATAACTTCATGTCCATCAATAACGCCGTGGATATCGACCTCTATGGTCAGGTTTCCAGCGAGACCTCCGGCACCCGCCATATCTCCGGTGCAGGCGGTCAGCAGGACTTCGTGCTGGGTGCCTACCTCTCCAAGGGCGGCAAGAGCTTTATTTGCCTCAGCTCCACCTACAAGAAGAAGGACGGCTCTTTGGCCTCCCGCATCCGTCCTACGCTGGCAGAGGGCAGTATCGTCACCGATACCCGCACCAACGTCATGTACGTGGCTACCGAGTACGGCTGCGTGAACTTGAAGGGCCTCTCCGTGTGGGAGCGTGCCGAAGCACTCATCTCCATCGCTCACCCCGACTTCCGTCAGGAGCTGGTGGACGCTGCCAAGGAGCAGCACATCTGGCGTCGCCGCTAAGTTAACTCCAATCAAAAAGCTCCGTCCTCGGACGGAGCTTTTTCTTGCTTAACGACCTTATTTGGGGTATACTGATAAAAACGACAGAAGAGGAGGCGACTCCTATGACATTACAATCAACAGCCCAAAAGGTGCGGGATAAGACTATGCCCCTCTGCACCATGGTGGTGGCTGCGGCAGGCAGCAGCACGAGAATGGGCGGCGTGGATAAGCTCTTCGCCCTTGTTGGCGGCATCCCTGTGCTGCTCCGTACCCTGTGGGCTATTGACAATGCCAGCCTCGTCAGCGAGATCATCGTGGCAGCAGGGGAGAACAACATGGAGGAAATCGCCCACCTGTGTGCAGGGGCGGGCCTCCGCAAGCCTATCCGCGTGGTACGGGGCGGTGCGACCCGCGTCCACTCTGTGCTTTCCGCAGCGCTAGAGGCGCAGCCCAAGACAGGGATCATCGCCGTCCACGATGGCGCCCGTCCCTTTGCTACCCCTGCCCTGATTGACGAGATGATCCGCGCAGGCTATCGCACCCAAGCCGCTGCCCCTGCCGTCCCTGTGAAGGATACGGTAAAGGTAGTGGGGGAGGATGGTGCCGTGATCACCACCCCCGACCGTGCCACCCTCCGCGCCGTGCAGACACCGCAGGTATTCCACGCCGACCTTTTGAAAGCTGCCCTCACTGCCGCCTTGCAGACGGGCGCAGCCGTCACCGACGACTGCTCCGCAGTGGAGTTGATAGGCAAGAAAGTCTATCTGTTCCCCGGCGAGGAGCGGAACATTAAGATCACCACGCCCCAGGATCTGGCGGTGGCTGAGAGCATGATAGGGGAGGAACTGCTATGACAAATCTCCGCATTGGACACGGCTACGATGTCCACCGACTAAAGACAGGCCGCGCCCTTATCTTAGGCGGCGTTACCATCCCCTATGACCTTGGTTTGGATGGTCACTCCGATGCCGATGTCTTGACCCACGCCATCATGGATGCCCTCCTTGGCGCAGCTGCCTTGGGGGACATTGGTAAGCTGTTTCCCGACAATGACGAGGCTTTTCTCGGCATCTCCAGTTTGGAACTTCTACGCCGCGTAAAGCTGCATTTAGCGGAAAAGAACTATAAAATCGTGAATGTTGACGCCGCGATTATCGCCCAAGCACCGAAGCTGTCTCCCTACCGTGAAACGATGCGGAAGAACTTGGCAAAAGTAATGGAGGTGGACGTGGAGCAAGTCAGCGTCAAAGCCACCACGGAAGAACACCTTGGTTTCACCGGAAGGGGCGAGGGAATTGCCGCCCATGCCGTCTGCCTCATTGAACGGACTTGACCGCCAGTTGTGGACAATGAAATTTCATCATGGAAAAGCCACCCGATGGGTGGCTTTTTTCTTTGCCCATCATATACTGCCCTAAAGGGGGTGCATTGATGGCACAAGTTCTCTTTGCGGCTGACTCCGCTACGAAGGCGCAGCGGCTCAATCGTTTATTTGCCGAGCGCGGCATCCATGCTGCGGTGCAGCATCTTCCGGTGGGGCTGACAACGGAAGGCTGCGCCTACGCTGTGGCAGTGTCACCGCGCCGTTTTGAAGCTGCCCGCCTGCTGCTGAAAACGCGGGGCATAAATGTGCGGCGCGTATTTTTCTATGATGAAAATGGTTATCGAGAGGTGAGCTTATGATGTATTTTGATGCCGGTGCGACCACACTGGAAAAGCCTGCTGCTGTACGAAACGCCGTAGCGCGGGCGGTGAACACCCTGTCCTCACCGGGGCGTGGCAGCTATCGTGCCACGCAGCTGGCAGAGGAGACGGACTATGCCTGCCGCACCACTGCCGCAAAACTCTTCGGCGTAGCCGAGCCGGAAAATGTGATTTTCACCCACAACGCCACCCACGGTCTCAATATCGCCATCCATTCGCTGGTGAAACCCGGCAGCCGCGTGATTATTTCCGGCTACGAACACAACGCTGTTACCCGTCCCCTCCACGCCATTCCCAACGTGGAACTGACCATCCTCGACACGCCGCCATTTCAGCCCGAGTGCATGGTGGAGGAGGCAAAAAAGGCGCTGGAGAAGGGCGCGGATGCCTTTATCTGCAACCATGTGTCCAACGTGTTCGGCAACGTACAGCCGGTGGAGGAGTTGGGGCGTATGTGCCGTGAAAAGGGCGTGCCATTCGTGGTGGATGCCTCACAATCAGCAGGAATTTTGCTTGTAAATATGGGACAGATGTGCGCGGATTTCATTGCCATGCCGGGGCATAAGGGGCTCTACGGCCCGCAGGGAACGGGGTTACTGCTGTGCAGTCGCTGCCCCGAGCCGCTGCTCCATGGGGGAACAGGAAGCCAATCGCTGCGCCAAACTATGCCCGAGGATTTGCCCGACCGCTTGGAGAGCGGCACCCATAATATGCCCGGCATTGCAGGGCTTTTAGAGGGCCTTCGCTTTGTCACGCAGAAGGGGACGGACAACATCCTGCGCCATGAGAAGCATTTGACCGCCTTTGCTTTGGAGCAGCTGCGGAAAATCGAAGGGGTCAAAGTATTCTACCGGGATGGCTTACGCCATCAGACGGGGGTGCTGTCCTTTATCGTGGAGGGCTACGACTGTGAGGCGCTGGGACAGGACTTGGGGCGGCGCGGTATCGCTGTTCGGGCAGGTTTCCACTGCGCGCCTCTTGCTCACCGTACCGTAAAGACGCTGAAAACCGGCACAGTTCGCTTTACGCCGTCCGTTTTCAACACCCGTCAGCAGGTGGCGCAATTTGCCCAAATTCTTAACGAAGTCATTCGTAAAAAGTAACACTTCGGACACATATTTTTTGTTGCATTTTCCCAATATTTTTTATATAATGTTAGCATCTGTAATTATGCGTACGGCGATGAAATTGCCGTGCCCTGAAAGGGGGAGAAAACGCAATGGAAATGCTGCTGACATTTTTCCAAAGTATTGGGAGCTACTTATCCTTGATCCGCGTGGCGGATGTGCTGGATGTGCTGCTGATCGCGTTCTTGATCTACAAGATGTTTTCCTTGTTCAAGAGCACACAGGCAGAGCGCATTTTTGCCGGCGTTCTGATGTTCCTGTTGGTGACATGGATCGTTTCGGCACTGAAGCTCCATGCCGTCAGCTATATCCTCACCCATGTGGTGGAGTGGGGTATTCTGGCCCTTATCATCCTGTTCCAGCCGGAACTGCGTCAGATCCTTGAGCGTCTCGGCAGCAAGAATATCCGCGCTCTGCGGTTTTTGAAGCCGGAGAAGGAGCGCACCGATATCGAGAAGTGCCTCGATCAGACGGTGCTGGCCTGCAGCGAGATGAGCCGCAGCAAGACCGGTGTACTGATCGTTTTCGAGCGGGAGAATCAGCTGGACGAGATGGTGCGCAGCGGTACGGAACTGGATGCCGCCGTGTCCTCCGAGCTTTTGAAGAACATCTTCTTTGTCAAAGCCCCTATGCATGACGGCGCTGTCATCATCCGCAACGGTCGCATCCTCGGCGCAGGCTGCATGCTGCCTCTGAGCCGCAATGTGAACCTCAGCCGTGACTTGGGCATGCGCCACCGCGCCGGTATCGGCATGAGCGAGAACTCCGATGCCGTGGTAGTCATCGTCTCCGAGGAGACAGGCTCTATCTCCGTGGCCATCGGCGGTATGCTCAAGCGTCATCTGATGCCTGAGACCCTTTCCAAGCTCCTGCGTAATGAGCTGATGCCTCAGGAGGAGACGGAAGAGAAGCAGAAGCTGCCTATCAAGAGCCTTTTGCAGAAGCTGCGCCCCGCAGAAAAGGAGGTCGGCAATGGAAAAGACTAAGAAGAATAGACTGATGCGTATTGTCATCTCCATTGTGGCAGCACTGGCCTTTTGGATCTATATGGAGATCCAGGAGCCTGTGGATGTCACCACCGAGGTACGCAATATCCCCGTGGAGTTCACGGGCGAAGATACCACGCTGGCTGACCGCGGCTTGATGCTGCTGTCGGGCTATGATGTGACGGTGGATCTGGAGCTGCAGGGCTCCCGCAGTGTGCTGTGGAAGCTGAATAAGGACGAAGTGCGTGTGGTGGTCAATACCGCCGGAATCACCTCGGCCGGTACGCAGAAGCTGCGGTATTCTGTTGACTTCCCTGACGAGATCCCCGACAACGCCATTTCTGTGAAGGATGCCAGTATCTGGAATGTCACGGTAAAAGTGGGCGAGCTCTACACGAAGGAAGTGCCCATTGAAATTGATATTCGCGGAAGTGTGCCCAATGGCTATTTCACGGAAAATGTGATCGTCGATCCTGTGAAGCTGACGCTGCGGGCACCCCGTGAGGAACTGCTGAATGTCAGTCACGCCAAGGTTGTGCTGAACATCGGTGATGCCACCTCTACCCTTATCAAGACGCTGGAGTACACCCTTTACGACTATAACGACATCCCTGTTCATAACGACGAGATCCGCGCCTCTACCAAGCTGATTCAGGTCACCCTGCCGATTCGCACCACGAAGGAAGTTCCTCTGCGTATTGAACTCATTGGTGCCGAGCAGCACAGCGAATCTGTCCATGTGGATATCGCTCCGTCGACAGTGACCATCGTGGGTGAGGCGGATGCCCTCTCCGGTATCAACGCCATTACGTTGGATAAAATCTACGTGGAAGATCTGATAACCGGACTCAACGGGCCTTATTCCTACACCATCAAGACTCCTGCCGGTGTCAGCACGCAGAACGGCGTGAAGGAGGCTGTCGTCACCGTGGCGGTGAACGGCACCACCGAGGGTAGTGTCATTGTTGAAAACGTGAACTGTGAGGGCGTGGCCGATGGCCTGCGTGCCCATGTGGATGAACCTCTTACGATTGCCCTGTGGGGCACGGAGGAGGCGGTGCTGACCATGACACCGGAGCAGGTGCTGGTTCGCGTTGATGTGTCCGAGATCACGGAGGTCGGTGTCTACACGCTGCCTGCTATTGTAACGCTGCAAAACACGGAAGGTGTGTCTGTCCGCGGTGAGTATATGGTGAAGGTGCTTGTGGAAGAGCGTCCCGTTACATTACCGGAAGGGGACAATGGAGGAGCAAGTCTACCTGTTGACCCGACCCTATAGTGAAGAAAAAAGGATTATGTTATGACTCAGATCGCAACTGTTGAAAAGAATTTAGGCGGCGGCTATGCCGAGATCTCCGTACCTCGGAAGTCCGCCTGCGGCCACGACTGCGAGGAGTGCGCCGGCTGCGGTATGACGGGCGCTGCCATCCGTGCCCGTGCCCGCAACGATGTGGGTGCCACCCCCGGTGAAAAAGTGGTGGTGGAGAGCAGCACCGGCAAGATCTTCGGTGTGGTGCTGCTGGTCTATGTGCTGCCGGTGGTGCTGTTCCTACTGGGCTATTTCCTCTCTGAGGGGTTGGCAGAGAATTGGCGCTATGCTATCGCCATCGTCGCCGCCATTATCAGCTTCATCCCCTGCGTGCTGTATGATCGCCATGCCCGCCGCAAGGAACTGCTGACTTACACCATCCTGCGCCGTTTCTAAGCGATGTTTGGTTACGTGCTTCCCTCCGGGGAATACATGTCCGAAGCGGCAAAAGAGCAGTTTCAAGGTGCTTACTGTGGCCTGTGCCACACGTTGGGACGCCACTATGGCTTGGCAGGACGGATGATCTTAAACTACGACATGACCTTCCTTGCCATGCTGCTCTCGGAAGGGCAGGGGACACTGTGCAAGAAGCGTTGTGCTCTCCACCCCATAAAGGGACGGTGCTGTGCCTGCAGTGAGGCGTCCTTCGATACGGCTGCCCATTGCAGCATCGTGCTGACATGGTGGCAGCTGCAGGACGGCATTGCCGACCACGGCTTCTTCGGCGGTATAAAGTACCGACTTGCTGCCCTGTTCCTGCGCCGCGCGTACCAAAAGGCGCGGAAGCTTGTCCCAGATTTTGACCGTCAAACCCAAGAACATTTGCAAGCACTCTCTGCCTTGGAGGCGGAGAAATGCCCCTCTATTGATGCTGTAGCGGATACCTTCGCCCAATTGCTGGCGGGAGCTGCTATGGAGGTGGAGGGAGAGACTCACCGCCGCGTACTGTCTCAGCTTTTCTATCATCTCGGCCGTTGGATCTACTTGGTAGATGCTGCCGATGATTTGGAGAAAGACTTCCGCAGCGGCAGCTACAACCCTTTGCGCTATCGCTTTCACTTGCAGACGGGAGCCCTTACTGACGAGGCGCGGCAGGAGTTGTCTCTTACACTGGATACCTCTGTCCGCACCATGGCAGCAGCCTTTGAGCTGTGGAATTTCGGCGCGTACAAGGCCGTGATCGAGAGTGCTGTCTACCACGGGCTCTATGCCGTGGGAACCTCCGTGCTGCAAGGCACATTCCGCCGTAGGCGGCGATCCTTACGAAAGAAGGAGAAACAACCCTATGCGTGACCCCTATCAGGTATTGGGCGTAAGTCCTACCGCCTCTGATGACGAGATCAAGAAGGCGTATCGCGACCTTGCCCGCAAATACCATCCCGACAACTATCATGATAATCCTCTTGCTGACCTTGCCCAGGAGCGCATGAAGGAGATCAACGAGGCCTATGAGGCGGTGCAGAGTCAGCGCAAGCGTGGCTCTGCGGCATCCTCTGCTGCCTCGGGTTATGCAAGAAATCCCTACGGCAGTTATGGCGGCAGCTATAGCGGCGCTTACGGCGGCAGCTACAGCGGCCCCTATGCCCGCGTCCGCATGGCCATCCAGCAGGGCAATCTCAACTTGGCTGAGGAGCTGTTGAACGCTATCTCCAACCACGATGCCGAGTGGAATTTCCTCAAGGGTGTGATCTGCACCCGCCGTGGCTGGGCGGATGAGGCGAAGCGCTATTATCAGACGGCTGTGCAGATGGATCCCGATGACGAGGAATATCAGCGCGCCCTGAATATGGCGGAAGGTCGTTCTGCCACCTATCGCCCCGATGGCTTCGGGTCTTTCAGCACGGGTAATTGTCATGTGAGCCCTTGCTGGCCTTTGTGTATACTCATGTCCTGCTGCCCCGGTAGCGGATATATCTGTTGTTAACAAGAGAAACTGACGGCCCACGCCGTTTGGAAAGGAAGGATCTACTGTGGTCAAAAGTATGACCGGTTACGGTCGAGCAAAGGAGACACTGAACGGACGAGACATCACTGTTGAGGTTCGTTCTGTCAATAACCGTTATCTGGACTGCACCGTGAAGATGCCCCGCGCCTATATCTTCGCCGAGGATGCTATCAAGGGCTGCGTGCAGAAGGCTATCTCCCGCGGTAAGGTGGATGTGTTCATCACCATCGAGAGTAACGGCGCAGAGGAAGTGGTGGTCACCGTCAACGACGCGCTGGCCCGCAATTATTATGAAGCCCTGTGCCATCTGAAGGAGAGCTTCAATTTGGAAGGCGATGTGAGCGCCACGACGTTGGCCCGCTTCCCCGATGTACTTACCGTTACCAAAGCGGAAGAGGATTTGGAGAGCATGGCTGCCGACTTGGTTGCCGTGACGGAAGAGGCACTGACCGCCTATAACGCCATGCGTACCGTGGAAGGCGAGAAATTGGCGCAGGATGTTGCCTCCCGTGTCAGCACCATCGAGCAGGTGGTAGGCAAGGTGGAGGAGCGCTCTCCTCAGACCGTTGCCGCCTACCGCGAAAAGCTCTTGAGCCGTATGCAGGAGGTGCTCCAGTCCACCGCCGTGGATGAGAGCCGCATCCTCACCGAGGCCGCCATCTTCGCCGATAAGACGGCGGTGGATGAAGAGACGGTGCGCCTGCGCAGTCACATTGCCCAGCTCCGCTCCATGCTGGAGAGCAACGAGCCTGTGGGCCGCAAGCTGGACTTCCTCATTCAGGAGGTCAACCGCGAGTGCAACACCATCGGTTCTAAGTGCAACGACCTGTCTATTGCACAGGACGTGGTGAACATGAAGGCAGAAGTGGAGAAGATCCGCGAGCAGGTGCAGAACATCGAGTAAGTGGGGGAGAGTCTATGGAACTTGTAAACATCGGCTTTGGAAACCTCATTTCCGCCGCACGACTCATTGCCGTCGTTGGCCCCGACAGCGCTCCTGTGAAGCGTTTGATTCAGGAGAGCCGCGACCGCGGTATGCTCATTGATGCCACCTATGGCCGCAAGACAGCCTCGGTGCTGATGATGGACAGCGACCATGTGGTGCTCTCCGCTCTCAGCGCGGAAAAACTTGGCCCCCGCTTTGGCATGAAGGCGGAAGATTTTATGGAGGAGGAATAAGGCATTGAAAAAGACAGGCAAGACTTTCATTATCTCCGGCCCGTCCGGTGTGGGTAAGAGCACGGTGCTCAGTGCCCTGTTCCGTGGTCGTG
>JAZQMH010000180.1:0-6909 GCA_045543255.1 Vescimonas sp. | reverse complement strand
CTTGCCCCCGGCATGGTGCTGTCGGGCACGGTGCGCAACGTCATCGACTTCGGCGCTTTCGTGGACATCGGCGTCCATCAAGACGGCCTTGTCCATATCAGCGAGATTGCCGAGCGCTACGTCAAGCACCCCTCCGATGTGCTGAAAGTGGGCGACATTGTAAAGGTCGTGGTGCTGAAGGTGGAGGGCAAGCGCATTTCCCTGTCCATCAAGCAGGCAAAATAACAACCGCACAGAAAGGAGACCACCATGGAACGCTATACCGAAGCGCAGGAGCGCACCTATAAAAAAGGCGACATCATCTACCGTCAAGGCGACATGGACTTGTGCATCTACGACATCCTCTGGGGTCGTGTGGCGGTATACGTGGACTACGGCACAGAGAATGAGACGCTGCTGACGGAAGTGGGCAGCGAGGGCTTCTTGGGCATGGTGGGCTTTTTGGAGTCCCGCCCCCAGAACACCACGGCTGTGGCGCTGGAAAAAACGGTGGTGGCCATCATCACCTTTGACAGCTTCGGCGCCTATTTCCAGCAGCGCCCCGCCAAGGTGCTGAGCATCATGCAGTATATGTCCTCCCGTATGCGGGAGCTGACCAAGGGCTATCTCGCCGCCTGCCACGCGCTGGAAGAGCGGGAGGCACAGGAGGAGCGCCACGAGGACGCACCGGAGCGCACCCCGTGGCACAACGAGCAGCTGCGGCTGTACGACAAGATTTTCGGCTTCTTCGGCCTGAAAGAGTGAAAAAAGAGAGCCCCGCGGGGCTCTCTTTTTTTAGGTGATAAGTAATAGTGAATAAGTAATAAGTAAGGTGTCCCCTGCGGGGACGATTGAAACGGGCGGCAGGTTGCCGCCCCTACGAATTCTATTGAGACTTCTTGCGATGTTGTAGGGCGGGGTGCCCTCACCCCGCCGCGACTATCGGAACACTTTCGCATGCTGCGCGGCGGCCTGAGGGCAGGCCGCCCTACAAGTTCTATTGAGGCCTTACCTATAACCTAAAAAAGCGCCCCGCAGGGCGCTTTTTTTATCTTCTTCCTATTCTTGCAAAATAGCGGAAAAACAACGGCCACACGGCGCCTGCCACCAGCACCATGAGGAAATACCGCACCGCGCCGCCCACACCTGCGCCTAAAAGGGCCACCAGCGGCGGCTTAAGGCCCGACTTCACAGCGATGACGAGGGCGAAACCGATGACCACCTTCAAAACTTGGGCGTACCACACCGCCTCCGTCTCAAAGTGGATGACCTTTTCATCCAGCCGCCACACCAGCGTCATACCCACGGTGCAGCCCAGCATTTTCCAGCCGCTCTCGATACCGTGAGCCAAATTCTCAGCATCCACATCGGCGGGGAAGGGATAGAGGGTGGTAAACAGCAGATACACCACGGAAAGCCCCACCATCACCATCATCAGCCGCCCCATGACACGGGGCACATGGACGGCACGCTCCACGATGGGATAGAGGGCAAACACCAACACCACGGCAATGACGAGGGACACCAGCACATCCTTGGGAGTGTGGACACCCAAGTACATACGGGAAAAGGCCACCAGCGCCGCCAAAACGATACACACGATGCGAAGCCACAGTTTGTTGGTAAACCGCGCCACGCCGCCCATAGTCCCCACCACGCTCTGGGTGTGTCCGCTGGGGAAGGAATAGCCCGTAGCGTCGGCGCGGGCACTTTCCACAATGGTGAAGTTCTCATCCAGCACCCACGGACGGGGGATGCGGAACATGAGCTTCAGCGCTTGGTTAAAGAGCGTCCCCACAAAGCCCACGGACAGGAGATAGTAGCCGTGGCGCTTGTTGACGCACCAAAAAACGGTGATGGCGATGACCATAAAAAGAGTCTCCGAGCCCAAGTGGGTAATGAGGGACATAGCGGTGTCCAGCCACGGGGCGCGGATGCTCTCCAGCAAGTAGAGAAATTGCATAGTGTTTCCTCCTTCGGGAAATGTTTCTCTTTTTAGACAGTATAACGCCTTTGCGCCCCCTTGTCTACTCTTTCCCTTGCACTTGGGGCGCAATTACGGTACAATAGAGGGGAAGAAACATACCCTTTAAGGGAGGAATTGGCTATGGAGAAAATCGCTCTTGTAACAGGCAGCAGCCGCGGCATCGGCCGCGCCATCGCCCGTGAACTGGCCCGCGAGGGCTGGAAGGTCTGCATCAACTACCGCGTGCGCCGCGATTGCGCTGAAAGCCTATTGGAAGAAATTTCCGCTTTCGGCGGCGAGGCGATGATTTACGGCGCGGATGTGTCCCGCCGCGAAGAAGTCAACGCCATGGTGGCGGCTGTGAAGGAGAAGTGGGGCGAGGTGTCCCTTCTCGTCAACAACGCAGGTGTGGCGGGACAGGCGCTATTCCAGGATGTGACGGACGAGCTGTGGCACCGGTACTTCTCGGTGAATGTGGACGGCGCCTTCCACGCCATTCAAGCGGTGCTGCCCCCCATGCTCCGTGAGCATGCGGGCTGCATCATCAACGTCTCCTCCATGTGGGGCTTGCGTGGTGCCAGCTGCGAGGTGACCTACTCCTGCACCAAGGCGGCCCTTATCGCCATGTCCCGCTCCCTCGCCTTGGAGCTTGCCCCCACCAACATCCGCGTCAACTGCATCGCCCCCGGCGTTATTAAGACGGATATGCTGGACGCCCTCCCCGCCGAGGTGCTGCCTCAGCTGGCGGAGGACACGCCCCTGCGCCGCCTTGGTACACCCGAGGATATTGCCCACCTCGCCGTTTTCTTGGCATCGGATAAGTCCTCCTTCATCACAGGACAGGTCATCACCGCCGACGGAGGGTTTATCGTATGACCACCCTTTCGAAACTCCCCGCCCCACTCCTTTCTTGGTACGGCGCGGGACACCGCAGCCTGCCGTGGCGGCAGGAGGTGAGCCCCTACCGCACGTGGGTGTCGGAAATCATGCTGCAGCAGACGCGGGTGGCCGCCGTCATCCCCTACTTTGAGCGGTTCATGGCGGCCCTTCCCACGGTGGAGGCTCTTGCCGCGGTGGACGAGCCCACCCTTTTGTCCCTGTGGCAGGGCTTGGGCTACTATAACCGCGCCCGCAACTTGCGTCTGGCGGCGAAGAAAATCGTGGGCTTCCACGGCGGGCAGTTCCCCCAGACCTATGAGGAAATTCGTATGCTGCCGGGCGTAGGGGACTATACGGCGGGGGCTATCGCCTCCATCGCCTTCTCTCTCCCCACGCCCGCCGTGGACGGCAACGTGCTGCGGGTGGTGGCGCGGCTCACCGACTGTCACGACAACGTCCTCGCCCCCGCTACACGCTGCCGCGTCACAGAAGCCTTGGCGGCGGTCATCCCCCACGACCACCCCGGCGACTTTAACCAAGCCCTGATGGAGCTGGGTGCGACGGTGTGTTTACCCAACACCGAGCCGAAGTGCGCAGAATGTCCCTGCCGTGAGTTCTGTCAAGGCTTTGCCCATGGAACGGCGGCAAGCCTCCCTGTGCGGGAGAAGAAAGAGGGACGGCGCAAGGAGGAAAAAACGGTGTTCATCCTGCGCCACGGCGAGTACGAAGCCGTCCGCTACCGTGGCGAGGAGGGGCTGCTGGCCTCCCTGTGGGAATACCCCAACGTGGAGGGTACTCTTACGGAATCCGAGGCGGCGGCGCAGCTGACCCAATGGAACGTCACGCCCCACAAATGGGTGAAAAAAGCGAAGGAGAAGCACATTTTCACCCACATCGTGTGGGAAATGACGGTGTACACCATCGACATTATGGGCGACGGCTTGAAAGAGTGGCAGTGGCGCGACCAGTATAACGCCCACTTCTACCCCATGCCCACCGCCTTTTCAAAACTGAGCAAGTAGGAGAAAGAGAAGAAATGGCACAGCTTTACTTCAAATACGGAGCCATGGGCTCCAGCAAGACCGCCAACGCCTTGATGGCGCGGTTCAACTACGAGGAGCGGGGACAGGCCACGCTGCTGGTGAAGCCCCAGCTGGACACCCGCGACGGCGAGCACATGGTGCGCTCCCGCATCGGTTTGACCCATCCCTGCATCTACTTCCACGAGATGCAGGCCATGTCCGACGAGGAATTGCAGGGCTACGCCTGCATCATCGTGGACGAGGCACAGTTCTTGACGAAGGACGAGGTCTATTACCTCGTCCACTTGGTGGATGATTGCAACATCCCCGTTATTTGCTACGGTCTCCGCGCCGACTTCCGCGGCGAGCTCTTCGAGGGCAGCTATCACCTGCTGGTGCTGGCGGACAAGCTGGAGGAGGTCAAGACCATCTGCTGGTGCGGCAAAAAGGCGGCCTTTAACGCCCGCTTTGACGAGAGCGGCACGGTGGTGAAAGAGGGCGCGCAGGTGGTGCTGGGTGCTAACGACCGCTATATCGGCCTGTGCCGCCGCCACTGGATGTCGGGCGACTTGGGCCCCGACTTTGACCGCCTGCGGAAATGATTTGTAATCTCTGTCCCCGCCGCTGCAACGCTGAGCGGACGGAATCGGTTGGAACGGGCTTTTGCCAAATGCCCACCACGCCCCACATCGCCCGCGCCGCCCTCCACCACTGGGAAGAGCCTGTGATTTCGGGCACACAGGGCAGCGGCGCGGTGTTCTTCTCGGGCTGCGCCTTGCGGTGCGTGTTCTGCCAAAACCACGAGATTTCCGCCGATTGTTTCGGCGAGGCGGTGAGCGTGGAGCGGCTGCGGGAGATTTACGCCGAACGTATTGCCCAAGGGGCTCACAACATCAATCTCGTCACCGCCTCCCACTTCGCCCCGTGGGTGGCACAAAGCCTCTGCCCCGCCCTGCCTGTCCCCGTGGTGTGGAACTGCGGCGGCTATGAGTCGGCGGAGATTTTGTCCATGCTTGCGGGCAAGGTGCAGGTGTATCTCCCCGATTTGAAGTACGCCGACAACGCACTGGCGGCGAAACTGTCCGCCGCACCCGACTATTTCGAGGTAGCCACCGCCGCCATCGAGGAAATGCACCGTCAAGCGGGCGATTGCGTCATAGAGGACGGCATCCTGCAGCGGGGCGTGGTCATTCGCCATCTCGTGCTGCCAGGGCAGCTGGATAACACCCGCCGCGTGCTGGATTGGGTGAGCCAAACCTTCTCCTCGGGGCAGGTGCTGGTGTCCTTAATGAGCCAGTATACCCCCCAGCCCAACGCCGAGGGCTTGCTCGCCCGCCGCGTGACAGCCTCCGAGTACCGCGCCGCCGCGCAGTATATGGAAAACTGCGGCATCGTGGACGGCTTTTTGCAGGAGCGCACCGCCGCAAAAGAGGAATATACGCCCCCCTTCGATTTAACGGGCGTAAGATAAAAAGAGCCGCAGTTGCGGCTCTTTTTTGCATCATAATAACCCCATCACCCACAGCACCAGCCCATACACCACACTGGCCGTCGTGCCAAAGACGATGACAGGCCCTGCCACGGAGAACATCTTCACCGCCGTGCCCGTCACCACGCCCTCTGCCCGAAAGTCGATGGCAGGCGAAGCCACGGCGTTGGCAAAGCCCGTAATGGGCACCAGCGTTCCCGCGCCTGCGTGACGGGCCAGTTTATGATAAAGCCCCAGCGCCGTAAAGAAGGTGGAGAGAAACACCAGCGTCATGGATACGGCAGTGGAAGCATCCTCCTTCGTCAAGCCAAGGGCTTGGTAGCCATCGCCGATGGCCTGTCCAAGGCAGCAAATCGCCCCGCCTATCAAAAATGCCTTCAGCACATTCTTCCCCATGGGCGAGGGCGGGTTGATGGATTTTACATAGTCGCCATATTCCTTCTGGGTCATGTTCACGGCGCAACACATCCTTTCTCCCATAGTGTGCCGCAGCCACAGGAAAAACATACATTGCCAAGAAACAAAAAAGAGGCTATACTATAAGAAAAAACCACCCAACGGGAGGTGCGCCATGTCCCAGTATAACCTTTTCGGGCGAAAGCCCCTGCAATATGCCGACATTTCCGAAATCAGCTGCACCGCCTGCGGCTGGTGCGCCAAGTTCTGCCCCATGGAGTGCATCCAGCAGCGGCCCGACGGCTTTTACACCGTGGACGAGCCCCAGTGCATCGGCTGCGGCAAGTGTAAAAAGAACTGCTTTTGGGACGCTATCGAGATGATCCGCCGCACCCACGAGGAGGCCAGCCGATGAACAACACACTGGGTCTCTATCTCCACATCCCCTTCTGCAAGCAAAAGTGCGCTTACTGCGACTTCTACTCCTTAGCAGGCAGCGAACAGCACATGGACGCTTACTGCGCCGCCCTCACCCACCACTTGGAAGAGGTAGCGCCCCGCTGCAGCGGCATGACGGTGGACACGGTGTATTTCGGCGGCGGCACGCCCTCTTATTTGGGGGCGGCGCGGCTCACTTCTCTTTTAAAAACCGTGAAAAAGCGCTACCGCCTCGCCCCCGACGCGGAGATCACCGTGGAGTGCAACCCCGACAGTGCAGGGGATTGGAAGGCGCTGCGGCAGCTGCGAAGAGCAGGCTTCAACCGCATCTCCCTCGGCGTCCAGTCCACCGACGATGCCCTGTTGCAGGAGATCGGGCGGGTACATACGTTTGAACAGGTCACCGATGCCGTGGCAGCGGCACGGATGGCGAAAATTCAGAATATCAGCCTCGACCTCATTTACGGCCTGCCCCATCAGACGCTGGAGCAGTGGCAGGACACCCTCCGCACTGCCGCCGCGCTGGAGGTGGAACACTTAAGCTGCTATGGTCCCAAGGTGGAGGAGGGCACGCCCCTCTATGTCCGCCGCGAGTCGGCCCAGCTGCCCGACGACGATCTGCAGGCGGAGATGTACCTGTGGGCGGTGGACTACTTGGAAAAGCATGGCTATCATCAGTACGAAATTTCCAACTTCGCCCGCGACGGCTTCGAGAGCCGCCATAATTTGAAGTATTGGCA
>JAZQMH010000179.1:0-2267 GCA_045543255.1 Vescimonas sp. | reverse complement strand
CCCTTCCAGATGCTGGTCAGCTCCATCGACTACAACGAGTTTGTGGGCCGCATCGCCATTGGCCGCGTGGAGCGCGGTGTCCTCAAGCAGAATCAGGAGATCGCCGTGTGCAACTACCACAATGCCGATGCTGCGCCCAAGAAGGCCAAGGCTGTCAGCATGTATGAGTTCGACGGCTTGGGTAAGGCCCCCATTACCGAGGCCACGGCGGGCAACATCATCGCCATGTCCGGCATCGGCGATGTGACCATCGGTGACACCATCTGCGTCCCCGACTGTGTCGAGCCCCTGCCCTTCGTGCAGATCAGCGCGCCCACCGTGGAGATGACCTTCGCCATCAACGACTCTCCCTTCGCAGGCCGCGAGGGTAAGTTCGTCACCTCCCGTCAGATCCGTGAGCGCCTCTTCCGCGAGACGCTGAAGGACGTGTCCCTCCGCGTCAGCGAGATCGAGGGTGCCATGGATGCCTTCAACGTGGCAGGTCGCGGCGAAATGAGCCTGTCCATCCTCATTGAGACCATGCGCCGCGAGGGCTACGAGTTCCAAGTGTCTCCTCCCCGCGTGCTGTATAAGGAAATTGACGGCAAGAAGTGTGAGCCCATCGAGCGCTTGGTGGTGGATGTGCCCTCCGAGTGCGTAGGCGCAGTCATTGAAAAGCTGGGCGGCCGTAAGGGCGATTTGCTGGAGATGACCCCCGTGGGCAACCGCATGAAGGTGGAGTTCTTAGTCCCCTCCCGTGGCCTCTTCGGCTACCGCAATGAGTTCTTGACCGACACCCGCGGCGAGGGCATCATGGCCAGCGTCTTTGATAACTACGCCCCCTTCAAGGGTGAGCTGACCCGCCGCAACACCGGCTCTCTCATCGCCTTTGAAACGGGCGAGAGCGTTAGCTACGGTCTTTTCAACGCGCAGGATCGCGGCGCACTGTTCATCGGCCCCGGTGTGGATGTCTACGCCGGCATGGTGGTGGGCGTCAGCCCCAAGCTGGAGGATGTGACGGTGAACGTCTGCAAGCGCAAGCAGCAGACCAACATGCGCGCCAGCGGCAGTGATGAAGCATTGCGCCTTGTGCCTCCCCGCAAGATGAGCCTTGAGCAGTGCTTGGAGTTTCTGGGCGACGATGAGCTTTTGGAGGTCACCCCCAAGAACCTCCGCATCCGCAAGACCATTTTGAACCACGAAAAGCGCATGAAGGCGCTCCATAGTAAGAAGAGCTAAATAAGAAAAAGACACCCGCGAGGGTGTCTTTTCTTATTTTTCCACAAACCGCAAATTCATGTCCACTACCGTATGGATGCCGTCTACTTCGGCGGTGAAGGTGTACTGCCACATGTCGTGGGCGTAGTAGAAATCGGGATAGCGGTTCAAGTCCGCCACCCACAGGGAGTAGGGGGAGAGGCGGGCTAAGTCGTAGTGGTAATAGCCCTGCTGGCGGTTGATGTATACGCCTGCTTCATAGCCTGCGTCACGGATGGCGTCGCAAAAGGCGGCGGCACTGTCAGTGAGGTTTTCGTAGTCGTAGCCGTAGGTGCGGGCATCTTCTGCCCCCACATCCTCCCAGTCGAAGTAGATGGGCAGCTGCAACTCCCGCCCATCAAGGAGGGAGAGGACATATTCCGCCTCCTCGCGGCCCTCCTGTGCTGTGAGGGCTTGGGAGAAGAAGTAGACGCCCACATCCACGCCGTTTTTCCTTGCCCCTGCGTAGTGGGACTCAAAAGCATCGTCCGCGCGCAGCGCACCTGCGCCGTAGCCGCGGTAGCCGATGCGGAGGATGGCGAAGTCGATCTCCTTGGCGGCCTTGGTCCAGTCCACCCCCGCTTGGTAGGTGGAGAGGTCAACGCCACGCTCCACGGTGAAGTCCGTGCCCATATAGTGGGGGTGACCGTCCAGCGTAATAAAATCGCTGCGGAGAAGGGGATTCACGGCGATGCCCTCAATGGGGGTGAGCCAAACCATATTTGCGCCGTCGTTGACGTAGACCTGCCCCTCATGGGGGTCAACGGGCGGCGGCTCGGTGTCGGCGCGGAAGGAGCGCACCACCAGCACCACGCTGACGGTCAAGATGACCACCAGCAATGGCAAGAGCCACACAATGGGGGCGACGCGCCTGCGCCTGCGGCGACGGCGGCGAGGGGGCGTTGTGGTGTAGTGTTCCATCATAACTGCTCCATAATGTGTTGGGTAAAAGCGCGGGTGCGTTCACGCTTTTCCTCGTCCATGAAGGGTTCGGTATAGCTGCGGTGGCGCTCGCCGTAGAGCCCCAAGAA
>JAZQMH010000178.1:0-6762 GCA_045543255.1 Vescimonas sp. | reverse complement strand
AGTTGAAAAATGATGTTGTCTTCCTAAGACCGCTTGGCCTCCGACTTAGAGGGGGTCAGCCCCTCGGGATCGCCGCAGGTCAGCACGGAGACCGTGCCGCCGTGGGTTTCCTTAAACCGGGCGGCCATTTCCAGGGCATAGGTATCGAAGGCATTGACCACCGGGGTGATGCCCTCCAGCTTGGGCTGTCCGGCGCCGTCCAGCGTCACGCTGACGGGATCGTCGGGCACCTGCTTGATGCAAACCAAAAGTTCCATATCGTTGCTCCTTTTCCTTAAAACTTGCCGATGACGCTCTTGCCGATGACCATCCGCTGGATCTCGTTGGTACCCTCATAGATAGTGGTGATCTTCGCGTCGCGGTAGGCGCGCTCCACCTCCATACCCTTGAGGAAGCCGGAACCGCCGAACACCTGCAGAGAGTCGTTGCAGACCTCCAGCGCGATGTCGGAGGCGTACATCTTGGCCATGGCGGACTCCATGCCGTAGGGCACATGTGCCTCCTTCATCTCGGCGGCGGAGTACACCAGGAAGCGGGCGCAGCGGAGCTTGGTGGCGCTGTCGGCCAGCTTGAAGGACACACCCTGATGGACACCGATGGGCTTGCCGAACTGCTCACGCTCGCGGGCGTAGGCCAGTGCGTGCTCGAAAGCGCCCTGTGCAATACCCAGTGCCTGTGCGGCGATGCCGATACGGCCGCCGTCCAGCGTGGCCATGGCGATCTTGAAGCCCTCGCCCTCCTTGCCCAGCAGGTTCTCCTTGGGCACCTTCACATCGTTGAAGATCAACTCAGCGGTGGAGGAGGAGCGAATGCCCATCTTGTCATAGTGATCGCCGAACTCGAAGCCCTTCCAGCCCTTCTCCACGATGAAGGCAGAGATGCCGCGGGTACCGATGTCGGGGGTGGTAACGGCGAACACCACGTAGGTGTCGGCCTTGGGTGCGTTGGTAATGAAGATTTTGCCGCCGTTGAGGAGGTAGTGATCGCCCTTATCCACAGCGGTGGTCTCGGTGCCGCCTGCATCGGAGCCTGCGTTGGGCTCGGTGAGGCCGAAAGCGCCGATCTTCTCGCCCTTGGCAAGAGGCACTAAATACTTCTTCTTCTGCTCCTCGGTGCCGAAGGCGAAGATGGGCCAAGAGCCGAGGGACACGTGTGCCGAGAGGATGACGCCTGTACCGCCGTCAACGCGGGCCAGCTCCTCTACAGCGATGGCGTAGCTGAGGGCATCGAGGCCTGCGCCGCCATACTCTTTGGGGAAGGGGATGCCCATGAGACCCATCTCGCCAAACTTGGCGATGGCCTCGGTGGGGAATTCGTTCTGCTGATCCAGCATAAACGCAATGGGTTTTACTTCTTCTTCAGCGAAAGCGCGGATCTTAGCGCGCAGCTCCTCATGAGCAGGTGTGGTCTGAAACAACATTCTTTTCTCCTCCTTGCTTCTATTGTTATCCTTTTTAATATATTTTATTCTTGATAATTTATGTCCAGTTTTGGGGTAAAATTTTTTTCATTCCTCTTTCAGCAGCGACATCAGATCGCACTGGTGGAGGGTTTCGTCCATTTTCGCCTGAAGATCGTTGAGGCGGTCATGGACACGGCAGCCGCCGTTCTGCTCACGCCAAGGACAGACGAAATTTTCGTCCATGCAGGCGTTCACATCGCAGCGTCCCTCCATGGCAGCCATCAAATCGAAGAGAGAGACCTTCGTAAGATCGGCGATAAGGCGGCAGCCGCCGTCTACGCCGCGGCTCACCTGCACATAGCCTGCGCGGGAGAGCTTCTTGACGATCTTGTAGGCAAACTGCTGGGGGATCATCTGCTGCTTGGAGAGTTCGCCCACTGCACGCTGTTCGCCGTCCATCAGTCCGCGCAAGACACGCAGGGCATAATCCGTTTCTCTTGTCACCAGCATGGGGTTCACCTCCTCGTGATTTGTTTGTATTGTACTAAACTAGATAAACTTTGTCAAGATTAAATTTTTAATTTTCGCAGATTTTTTTCAAAGCCCTTCTCCCCTATCCTTGCCCGCCCCAAATCTTTGTGCTACAATAGCCCCATTCCACAGTTTGGAGATGATCGTGTGCTTGCTCTTTGGATCGTTTTGGGCGTTGTGATCGTCCTCGCCCTCATGATCGTATTGATTTCCTATCTCTGCTTCCGCATGGCCTTCTACTCCCCTGATCGTCCCGCCATCCCCAGTGACGCCATCGACATTCCCGAGGGTGAGGCCTACGAGGAGTTCCGCGAGGATATGGAGAAATGGGCGCGGGATCTCCGTGCCATGCCCCATGAGGAGATGTCCATCACCTCTTTTGACGGTTTGACGCTACGGGGCAAGTTCTATGAGTATGCCCCCAACGCACCTATTGAATTGATGTTCCACGGCTATCGTGGCACTGCTGAGCGTGACCTCTCGGGCGGCGTGGCACGCTGCTTCCAATTGGGGCGCAGTGCACTGTTGGTGGATCAGCGTGGCTGCTCCGACAGCGAGGGCAACGTGATCTCCTTCGGCATTAACGAGCACCGCGACTGCCTCGCATGGTTGGACTTTGCCATTCAGCGGTTTGGCAAAGACGTAAAAATCATCCTCACAGGCATCTCCATGGGCGCATCCACGGTGCTGATGGTGTCGGACAAGGACTTGCCGCCCAACGTGCTGGGCATCCTCGCCGACTGCGGCTTTAGCTCTGCCAAGGACATTATTAAAAAAGTCATCTGTCAGATGGGTCTCCCCGCCGATATAGGCTATCCCTTTGTGAAACTGGGAGCGAAGCTCTTCGGTCACTTCGATCTTGAGGCCCACTCCGCCGTAGAGGCGGTGAAGCACGCCACCGTGCCCGTGATCTTCTTCCACGGGGACGGGGATGACTACGTCCCCTGCGAAATGAGCCGCATCAATTACGAGGCCTGCACCTCCAAGAAAAAACTGGTCATTATCCCCCGCGCAGGCCACGGCCTCAGCTATCCTGTAGCCCCCGACACCTATTTAAACGCCCTGCGGGAGTTCTTCGGCGAAGAGGCATCGTATCAAGAGTGATAGAAAAACAGCTGTCCATGAGGGCAGCTGTTTTTTGGTGCGCCTGAAGGGACTCGAACCCACACGTCTTGCGACACGGGAACCTAAATCCCGCATGTCTACCAATTCCATCACAGGCGCATATTCAAATTGTACTCCGCTATTTTACCACAGACTTTGGCGCGGTGCAATGGCTTTTTCTCTCTTTCTGGTATTATCAATAAGCATAAAACTGGTCATTTTCATAGACCCACACAGCCGATATACTGTAGCTTGCTGAATTGTAAGAAACCGCGAGGATACGATATGAAACGCATTGTCAGTATTCAAGATATTTCCTGCATTGGGCGCTGCTCCCTCACCGTGGCGCTGCCGGTGCTGTCCGCCATGGGAGTGGAGTGCGGCATCATGCCCACCGCCGTATTGAGCGCACACACCATGTTTCCCGGCTTTACCTGCGCCGATCTGACGGGAGAGTTGCTGCCCATTGCCCAACACTGGAAAACGCAAAACGTCCATCTCGACGCTATCTATACGGGCTACCTCGCCTCCACAGAGCAGGTGGAGACGGTGCTCTCCGTCATCGACCTCCTCTCGGACGAGGACACGCTGCTGTTCGTTGATCCTGCCATGGCAGATCACGGCAAGCTCTACGCCGCCTTCGGCCCCGAATTCCCCGCCGAGATGGCGAAGGTGGTGGCACGGGCCCACATCACCGTGCCCAACATCACCGAGGCTTGCTTGATGACGGGACGGGAATACCGCACGGCGTATGACGAGGACTATATCCGCGACCTTTTGCAGGCAGTGGCTGCCTTGGGGGCGAAAAAAGTGGTGCTGACGGGGGTTTCCTTCGCACCCGACACCTTGGGCTGCATGGCCTACGACAGCGAGACAGGGGAGTTTTTCTCCTACTTCAACCACCGCGACGGCGCTTCCTATCACGGCACAGGCGACATCTTCGCCGCCACCACCTTGGGCGGTATGATGCGGGGTTTGAGCCTCTATGAGGCGTTGATGCTGGCGGTGGACTTCACGCTGGAGACCATTCTCGTCACCCGCAGCGACCCCGATGCCGCATGGTACGGCGTGGAATTCGAGCGGGCGCTGCCCATGCTCTACCGCCGCTTGGGCGATGCGTAATTTCACATGAAAAAAGTTCCCTATCCAACATGGATAGGGAACTTTTACTTTATTCAGATTTTTCCTCGTTCTCCGCAGGAGCTTCGGGGGCAGCCTCGCTCTCCACCACCGTTTCGGGCATGGGGATGGGCTCGGATACGATGTTGATGTGCTTGGCCGGAGGCTCGATCACATCGGGGGTACTGGGGCGGAACTGGTGCTGGGGATTCTTGTTCAGCCCGTAGTTATCCACCAGCTCGGGATCGCGGTCTTCGATGATGGCCATCATCTCCTGACCGGTGATGGTCTCCTTCTTGAGGAGGTAAGCGGCGATCTTATCCAGCAGCTCGCGGTTCTCCGTAAGGATGGCCTTGGCATCGCTGTGGCACTGGCGGAGAATCCGGATGGTCTCGCGGTCAGCGGCGGCATAGGTCTCCTGCGCGCAGGACATGGAGTAGGTGCCGTCGAGGTACTGGTTATGAACAGTACCCAGCGCCATCATGTCGAACTCCTCGCACATACCGAAGCGGGCCACCATGCTGCGGGCAAGCTCCGTTGCCCGCTCGATGTCGTTGGCAGCGCCGGAGGTGGCGGTGTTGCACACCACTTCCTCGGCAGAGCGACCTGCCAGCAGCGTGCGGATCTCCGCCATGATGTCCTCCCGGGACATAAGGAACTTCTCCTCCTCGGGGAGGTGGAGGGTATAACCCAGTGCACCCTGAGTATGGGGCACGATGGTGATCTTGGACACGGGCTGGGCGTTCTTCTGCTTGGCAGCCACCAAGGCGTGACCCACCTCGTGATAGGCGATGATGCGCTTTTCCTCCTCGGTAATGACCGTGCCCTTTTTCTCGGCACCGGCGATCACCAGCTCGAAGGAAACCAGCAGGTCTTCCTGATTCACGGCACGGCGACCCTTACGGACAGCGCGGAGGGCAGCCTCGTTGACGAGGTTGGCAAGGTCAGCACCCACCGTACCGGCGGTGGCCTGTGCGATCTTCTCCAAGTCCACATCCTCTGCCAAATGGATGCCGCGGGTGTGCACCTGCAGCGTAGCCAAACGGCCTGCAAAGTTGGGGCGATCCACAGTGATGCGGCGGTCGAAACGACCGGGACGCAACAGCGCCTTATCCAGCACCTCGGGACGGTTGGTGGCACCGAGGACGATGACACCCTTGGAGGGATCGAAGCCGTCCAGTTCGGCCAGCAGCTGGTTCAGCGTCTGCTCGCGCTCATCGTTGCCGCCGAAACGACCGGAGGAGTCACGGCTCTTACCGATGGTGTCGATCTCGTCGATGAAAATGATACAAGGGGCAACTTTGGCGGCCTCCTTGAACAGGTCACGGACACGGCTGGCGCCCACGCCCACGAACATCTCCACAAAGTCGGAGCCGGAGATGGAGAAGAAGGGTACGCCCGCTTCACCGGCCACCGCCTTGGCCAACAGCGTCTTACCGGTACCGGGGGAGCCCACCAGCAACGCGCCCTTGGGAAGCTTGGCACCGATGGCGGTATACTTGCCGGAATTGTGGGGGGAGTCGATGATCTCCTCCAGACTCTCCTTGGCCTCGTCCTGACCGGCCACATCCTTGAAGGTGACACCAGTGGATTTCTCCATGTAGACCTTGGCGTTGGACTTACCCACATTGCCAATACCGCCCATTCCGCCGCCGTTGCGGCTGAGGAAGCGCATCAGCAGCATGAACATGCCCACCATCAGCACCGTGGGCAGAATGAAGTTCACCATGAACTCCATCACGGGGCTCATCTGGGCCTTATAGTAGCCAGAGTAGTCCACATTCTTCTCCTCCAGCAGGGGAAGGAGCGCCTCGTCGTAGAGTTCGGCGGTATAGAGGAGCACTTCGCTCTCCTCACTGTGGGTGAACTTCTCGCCCTCTTCGTCGGTGTAGACGTAGCCGTCCACGGGGGTGATGTAGATGGTGTCCTCCTTGAAGAGCACCTCTTCCACCTTGCCTGCCTCCACCAGATCCACGAACTGGCTGTAGCGCACCTCATGGGAGGAGGCACTGTTGGCGGCGTTGCCGGAATAGGCGGACATGTAGTTCAAAATGACCGTCAGCACCACGGCCCACGCCACAAGGGTGAGAATACCCTTCATGCGGGGATTTCCCTTGTTGTTCTTTTGATTTCTATTGTTTTTGTTGTTTTGACCGGACATAGCGTCCTCCTTATTTATCGTTCGCGGTCAAGTATAGCATAGTTTTCCGTTTATCACAAGCCGCTATCCCCTTTTCACGGTGTAAAATTTCTATGAATGAACCCTTTATCTTATAAAGAAGTTGTGGTATACTGGATGCTGAATTGATATGCAATACCGTAAGTGAGGTACACAGTATGAAAGAGCAGAACAACGAAGTGAAGGCCAAGAGCTTCCTGGAAGCCGAGGCTGACGGCATTATCGAGGGCCGCAATGCGGTGATCGAGGCTCTGCGGGCTGGCGAGACCATCGACAAGATTTATATTCTCAAGGGAGAAACTGACAAGACTCTGGGACATATTGCCTCCAAGGCTCGTGCCGCTGGCATCGTGGTTGTGGACGCGGACAAGCGCAAGTTGGACAATATGAGCCGTACCCACGCCCATCAGGGTGTGATCGCGCTGGC
>JAZQMH010000177.1:0-8532 GCA_045543255.1 Vescimonas sp. | reverse complement strand
CTTGGCCTCCGACTTTATTATGTGGCATATCTAGAACTTGTAGGGGCTGGCGCTTGTCGACAGCCCGCTGAAAAGCGGGGCGTCGTAAACGCCGCCCCCTACAAAGGTTGCAGAAAGCTTCCGCCCTACGAAATGTTAAGGAACTTGCGGTAGAAGTTAAAACCATCATTCAATCATTTTCCTCGCACGTGTCGCGGGAAAAATAATTTAAATCATTTTTTGCCGCGGTTTCCGTGGCAAAAAATACTTCTCAGCCCTCCAGTGTGCAAAATATTTTAATCATTTTTTCCTGCGCTTCGCGTAGGAAAAAATACTTTGCGCTCCACCAGTGTGCCCATCGGGCGCGCGCAGTGGAGCGGAGAGGGGATCTAAAGGGGAGAGAAGCTCTTCCCTTTAACTGTAAACGGAAAGACCGCCCCACCACGGGCGGTCTTTCTTTTTGGGACGCGGAAAAAGAGAAGAGAGTGATGAAAAAGAAACGTTCGTTCTTTACAGGGCTTCAATAATATCCACCAGCTCGGCACCGATGCGCTTCTGTGCCTCCTTGGTGCCTGCGCCAACGTGGGGCATGCAGGCCACGGCGGGATGGGATGCCAGCTCCCAGTTGGGGTCCTTCTCGCTGAGCCACACGTCGATACCGGCGGCCTTCACCTTACCGGAGTTGAGGGCTTCCAGCAGTGCTGCCTCGTCCACGTTGGAGCCACGGGACACGTTGACGATGACCACGCCGTCCTTCATCTTGGCGATGCTCTCGGCATCCACCAAGGGCTTGGCACCACCGGGTGCGCACAGGATAATAATGTCAGACTGGCTGTACACCTCGTCGGGGGAGACGAACTTCATAGTCTCGCACTCGCAGCCCTCGGGCTTATTGCGGTTCACGTAGGAAAGAACGCTTGCACCCAGTGCCTGACACTTCTGACCCACCATCTGACCGATGCGGCCGTAACCGATCACGCCCACCACCTTGCCGGAGACCTCGAAGCCCTTGGAGTAGGCCTTCTTCTCCCACTTCTGCTCACGCATGGTGTGACCGGCGATGGAGATATTACGGGCGCAGGCGAAGAGGAGGGCGATTGCCAGCTCTGCCACGGCGTTGGAGGAGGCGCGAGGGGTGTTCTTCACCACGAAGCCGTTCTCCTCGGCGTACTTCACAGCGATGTTGTCCACGCCGACGCCTGCGCGGATGATGACCTTCAGCTTGCCGCCCTTGGCTGCATCGATCTGAGGCTCTTTAATCTTGGTGGCACTGCGGATAATGACCACGTCAAACTCACGGAGTGCTGCGCCCAGCTCATCGGGCTCATAGAACTGCTCAACGACTTCAAAACCATCTGCCCGCAGCTTTGCCACGGCAGAAGCGTCCATACCGTCAGTAACAAGAATACGCATGGTGTTATTCTCCTTATATTATACAGTTTGTTGATGGGGTTTCGCGTTGGGGGAGGGGATCTAAAGGGGAGAGAGGCTCTCCCCTTTAATTTCTTTTAGTGAGAAGCTTCAAATGCTTTGAGGAACTCCACCAGCGCCTCAGCACCCTCAATGGGCATGGCGTTGTAGACGGAGGCGCGGAGGCCGCCCACGGACTTGTGTCCCTTCAGGTTATCAAAGCCTGCGGCCTTGGAAGCGGACACCACCTCGGCATCCAGATCCTTATCGCCGGTGACGAAGGGGATGTTCATCAAGCTGCGGTCAGAGGGGACGACTGCGCCCTTGAAGAGCTTGGAGCTATCCAGGAAGTCATAGATGACCTTGGCCTTGGCGATGTTGCGCTTCTCCATCTCCTCGAGACCGCCGATGCTCAGCAGATACTTAAACACCTTGCCGCAGCAGTAGATGGCCCAGCAGTTGGGGGTGTTGTACATGGAATCGGCGTCGGCGTGGGTCTTGTAGGACATATACACGGGGGTCTTGGGATCGAGATCATCACGCAGCAGATCCTCGCGGATGATGACCACTGCCATACCGGCGGGGCCCACGTTCTTCTGCACGCCTGCCCAAATGAGACCGTACTTGCTCACATCGCAGGGACGGGACAGGAACATGGAGGACTGGTCAGCCACCAGAATGTGACCCTTGGTGTTGGGTAGGGTGTTCCAAGTGGTGCCGTTGATGGTCTCATTCTCGCAGATGTAGACATAGTCGCAATCCTCGGGAATGTCGAGGTCACTGCAATCGGGGATGTAGGAGAAGTTCTTGTCGGCGGAAGAGGCAATGATCTGCACCTCGCCGAACTTCTTGGCCTCGGCAATGGCCTTCTTGGACCAAGCGCCCGTCTCCACATAGCAGGCCTTGCCGTTTTTCATCAGGTTCAGGGGCACCATGGAGAACTGCACCGTACCACCGCCCTGAATGAACAGCACCTTATAGTTATCGGGAATACCCATCAGCTTGCGCAGGTCGGCCTCAGCCTCCTCGGCGATCTGAATGAAGGCCTTGGAGCGATGGCTCATCTCCATGACGCAGGTGCCGGTGCCGCGGTAGTTCATCATCTCATCGCGGATCTCCTCCAGCACGGGCTCGGGCATCATAGCGGGGCCTGCAGAAAAGTTAAAAGAACGATCGTACTTCATAAAAATTTTCCTCCTGATAGTTATGTGGTGGTATTTTTTGTTCCTTTTGCTCTAGTTCTGCCTATAGTATACGGCAAACTTTTGCAATAATCAACCATAAAAACAAAAAATTTTTAAGAAATACAAAAAATTTTTGTATGTACGTCAATGCGGGACACTTCTTGACCGTACTGAGAAAAGGGATTATAATGCCATCAAGAGAGAAAAACACATCGGAGGGCAGAGCCGTGAACATTTGGGAGAAGATCCTCAAGTGCTTGGAGCACTGGGGAGAATATGTCGCCGTGCTGGTGAAGTGGATTGCCATCGGCTTCGTGGTAGGTGTCGTCGGCGGCGGCGTGGGTGCCATGTTCCACATCGGCGTGGAGTGGGCCACGGAGCTACGCCATGCCCATCCCCAAGTCCTGTGGCTGCTGCCTGTGGCAGGCGCGTTGATCACCCTTCTCTACCGCGCCCTGCGTTTGGAAGGGGAGGGGACGAACAAGATCATCGAGTCGGTGCATTTCGGCAAGAATGTGCCCATTCTCCTTGTGCCCCTCATCTTCGTTGCCACCTGCTTGACCCACTTGGTGGGCGGCTCGGCAGGCCGCGAGGGCGCTGCCCTGCAGATCGGCGGCGGCATCGGCTATCAGACAGGCCGCTTGATGCACTTGGGCGAGAAAGAGCTGCCCCTCACCACCCAGTGCGGCATGGCGGCATTGTTTGCCGCCTTGTTCGGTACGCCCCTTACCGCTGCTATTTTCGCCCTTGAGGTTATTTCCGTCGGTGTTATTTATTATGCAGGTCTCATTCCCTGCATTACTGCCGCCGCCGTGGGCTTCGGCGTTGCCAAGGTCATGGGCGTTGCCCCCACCCGCTACGCCATCCTCGCCCCCGAGGTGGATACCGCCATGATGGTGCGTGTGCTGTTCTTGGCGGTGGCCTGCGCCGTGGTGTCTATCATCTTCGTCCGTGGTATGCACTGGATCGAGCATGGTGCTAAGAAGTTTATCACCGGCAGCTACCGCCGCGCCATTGCAGGCGGCCTGCTGCTCTTGATTTTGTCCCACGGCTTCGGTACGGACTATAACGGTGCCGGCATGGATGTCATTGCCTGCGCCCTCAGCGGCGAGGCGGACTCGTGGGCGTGGCTTATTAAAATCCTCTTCACCGCCGTTACCATCGGCTTTGGCTTCAAGGGCGGCGAGGTAGTGCCCTCCTTCTTCGTGGGCGCCACCTTCGGCTGTATCCTCGCCCCGCTTTTGGCCATCCCTGCCCCCTTCGGCGCGGCGATTGGCCTCGTTGCCGTGTTCTGCGGCGCGGTGAACTGCCCCATCGCCTCGGTGATTTTGAGCATTGAGCTCTTCGGCGCGGAGGGCTTGCTGTTCTTCGCCGCCGCCTGCGCTGTCAGCTATCTCATGTCGGGCTACAGTGGTTTGTACAGCAGTCAGACCATCCTCTACTCCAAGCAGCAGGCGGAGTATATCAACATCCACACAAAGGAATAAGAGAAAAACGAAATTCCCCCTTGACAAGTGCCCTTTGCTATTGTATAATGTCCCTCGGACTTCACGGTTCGGTGACATAGCCAAGTGGTAAGGCAAGGGTCTGCAAAACCCTCATTCCCCGGTTCAAATCCGGGTGTCACCTCCAGAAAAAAGAAAGACACGCGAGAGCGTGTCTTTTCTTTTTTTATGATGTTTGCCCTGTGGCAAAAGATGTCGCTTCGCTGATGATGTCGGTTGGACCTAATGATGTGTGCCTAACGGCACATAAGCAAACATCTCATCATATTGCGATGAAAGCGCAATACATCATTATGCACAGCATAACATCATATGGGCGTAAGCCGATGCATCATTGACTCGCCTTATCCGAGCGCCTCCCCACCATCGCCCTTACTTCCGCCATCTTGGCGGGGGAGATGTGGCAGTAGCCGTGGGGATTCTTTATTAAATAGTCTTGGTGATATTCCTCGGCAGGATAGAAATTCTCCAGCGCGCGAAGCTCCACATAGAAGCGCGGGTGCTTTTTCTTCTCCTCCGCCGCCACACGTTCCACAATTTCGCGGCTCTCCTCGTCGGTATAGTAGATGCCCGTCTGATATTGCGTGCCCATGTCCATACCCTGCCGATTGATGAGGGTGGGGTCAATGACGGCGAAATAGGCGGCGAGTAGGGTCTCAAGGGACACCACCTCGTCATCATACGCTACCTTCACCGTCTCCCGAAAGCCCGTCAGCCCTGTACATACGGCAGCATAGTTGGCCAATTCTCCGCTTCTCCCGTTGGCGTAGCCGCTCTCGGCATCCACCACGCCGCGAAGGGACTGCATCAAATGCTCCAAGCCCCAAAAACAGCCTCCCGCCAAATAGATGACCTTCTTCATGCCATCCACCTCCTTTTTATAGTAGTATACCCGCCCCACAGGGGAAAAGAAGTGACTATTGCAACAAAAAAGCCCCCGAATGTGCGCCATTCGGGGGCTTTTCCTGTTTAGTTCAGCTCAATCAGCACAGGGCAGTGGTCGCTGCCGAAAATCTCGCCGTGGATCTCCGCCGCAGTAATGCGGGGGAGCAACCGCTCCGACACAAGGAAATAGTCAATGCGCCAGCCTGCGTTCCGCTCCCTTGCCTTGAAGCGGTACGACCACCAAGAATACTCCACCTTGTCGGGATGGAGACGGCGGAAGGTGTCGGCAAAGCCGCTGTCCAGCAGGGTTTTCAGCGCCGTCCGCTCCTCAATGGTGAAGCCCGCGTTCCGCTCGTTGGCCTTGGGATTCTTAATGTCCATCTCCGTTGCCGCCACGTTCAAATCGCCGCAGTAGATAACGGGCTTGATGGCATCCAGCCCCATCAAATACTCCCGCAGGGCCGCCTCCCACTGAAGGCGATACTCGAGACGCTTCAACCCATCCTGTGAGTTGGGGGTATAGCAGCATACGAGGTAGAACTCCTCATACTCCGCCGTAATGATGCGCCCTTCATGGCGGTGGACATCCTCGCCGAAATCGTAGGTCACGTTGATGGGCTCGGTGCGCGTAAAAATCGCCGTGCCCGAATAGCCCGCCTTGTCGGCGCTGTTCCAAAAACGGTGGAAGCCCTCCAATGTAAAATCCGCCTGCTCGGGGCGCATTTTCGTCTCCTGCAAACAGATGATGTCGGGATTAAGAGAAGTCATAGACTCCAAAAACCCCTTGCCCAGCGCGGCGCGGAGACCGTTCACATTCCAAGATACCAGTCGCATATGTACCTCCTAAAGACATACCGCCGCCCGTAGTTGGGCGGCGGTTGTGATGTTCCTTCAGTTTAGTTGTTGCCGCGGTTGAAGATGGCGAGAATGTCCTCGAAGGACTTGTCCACCTCCTGTGCCTCGGCGGAAGGCTCCGCGTCAGCAGCCTCGGCAGCCACGGGAGTGGGGGCTGCTGCCTTGCACTTGCCCTCGCCCTCGGCAAAGCCCGTGGCGATGACGGTGACACGCATCTCGTCGTCCAGCGTCTCGTCGAAGGTGGCACCGAAGATGGTCAGTGCCTCGGGATGCACCGCCTGCTGCACCAGCGTGGCGGCCTGCTCCACTTCCTCCAAACCAATATCGGGAGAGCCGGTGATGTTAATGAGCACACCGCGAGCGCCCTCGATAGAGGTCTCCAGCAGGGGGCTGGAAATAGCCATACGGGCGGCCTCCTCGGCCTTGCCCTTACCGGCGGCGCGGCCCACGCCCATGTGGGCAAGACCTGCCTCCTTCATAATGGCGGTCACGTCGGCGAAGTCAAGGTTAATGAAGCCCGTGTCGCGAATGAGGTCGGAGATAGACTGCACCGCCTGACGCAGCACATCATCGGCGATCTCAAAAGCGTTGGCGAAGGTGATCTTCTGATCGGTGGCGTACTTCAAACGCTCGTTGGGGATGATGACGAGAGAGTCCACCTTGTCCCGCAGTGCCTCAATGCCCGCCTCGGCGGCGCGCATACGGCGAATGCCCTCAAAGCCGAAGGGCTTGGTCACCACGCCCACCGTCAGCACGCCCTGCTCACGGGCCACCTCTGCCACGATGGGGGCAGCGCCCGTGCCCGTACCGCCGCCCATGCCTGCGGTGACGAACACCATGTCCGTATCCTCCAGCGCCTTGCCGATCTGGGTACGGCTCTCCTCAGCGGCCTGACGGCCTACATCGGGGTTAGAGCCTGCGCCCTTGCCGCCCGTCAGCTTCTCGCCGATCTGCAGCTTATAGCCTGCAGCAGAGGCGTTCAGCGCCTGCTTATCCGTATTCACAGCAATAAAATCAACGCCCTGCACGCCGCCGCGCACCATGCGGTTCACCACATTGTTGCCGCCGCCGCCCACGCCGATGACCTTAATCTTTACCACGTTTTCCACGCCAGTTTCCAATCCGAAAGCCATATTGCATCCTCCCAAAGAGATGGTATATTAAGAGGGTTTATCCTTTGTCGAAATACTATATCTTGTATTATATTGCGATTTTCTCCGTAGGTCAAGGGGAAAGCGGCGAAATATAAAAAAACTTACACGCCCCCGACAGGATTCGGGAGCGTGCAAGGGCAATTTATGGAAATGTTTGCCGTTTTACGACTGCTGAGGGATAAAGCTGGCCTTATCCTCCTGCGTCATGTCGATGCGGCCCTTCTCGTTGACCTCCAGCCGCGCCACCACTGCCAAGAGATATTCCAGCTTGTAGTCGAGGTCGGCATCCCGCCGCAGCGTCACCTCAAAGCGGTCTAAATATTTCATGGTCAGCAATGAGCCGTCGCTTAAGTCGATCTGCTGGACATCCGCCAGCATATTCTTCTCGGCAAGGAGCGGCAGCAGTTCCCGCAGCAGCGATTCCGAGGCTTCGCACTCCTCCGTCACGGCGATGGGCAGGCCCACCTGCGCCTCGGTGAGGGTAAGGCCGATGACCTCGGCGTACTGGCTGGCAGTGGAGAGTGCCTTGGTGTCCACCACCTTACACTGAGCCGACAGCAGCCATGTTTTGCCCCCATGGCGCACGGCGGCAGGAGCATTGCACTCCGTCACGGCGATGACGATGCCATCGGGGAGCGCACGGCGAATCTGCACTGTCTCAATGTAGGGGAGAGCCGAGGTAATTTTGTCGGACACCTCGTACTTGTTCATAAAGAACATATTGTCCTCGATCTGAATCCCCGAGGCGTCAATGATCTTCTGCTCCGTGTAGCGCTCTGCGCCGATAACGTCAATGCGCTCCACCTTGAAAAACAGCGTCAAGGCCACGGCAATGGCAGCGCAAATGACCAAAAACGTCAGCAGCTTATAAAGGAGAGAGAAGCCGCCCCGCCGCCGTTTTCGATTGTATCGATTGCGTCGTGCCATAACGGTGTCCTTTCTATGTGGTAAAGGTAATGTCTGCGCCGAGGGCGCGGAGGTCACGGGTGATGTCCTCGTAGCCCCGCAGTATGTGGTGAATGTCGTATAGGGTGGTCGTTCCCTCTGCCTGCAGCGCCGCCACTGTAAGGGCTGCGCCGCCCCGCAGGTCGGTGGCGTGTACTTCCCCACCGTAGAGCCGCTCCACGCCGCTGACCAATGCCACTTTCCCCTCCAAGCGGATGTCCGCACCCATCCTCGTCAGCTCCGCTGCGTGGCGGTAGCGGTTTTCAAAGATGTTCTCCACGAACATGGTGGCCCCCTTTGAGCGCAGCAGCGCCGCCATCAATACAGGCTGGGCATCCGTGGGAAACCCGGGGTAGGGATAAGTCCGCACAGGAGGCAGGGAACGAAGCTGCCCCGTAGAGCGAAGGGTAATGCTGTCCTCGCGGCACTGTAGGCAGCAGCCCGCTTGGTGCAGCGCCGTCGTCACAGGGGCGAGGTGTCGATAGTCGGTGTCGCGGAGGGTAATGTCCCCGCCGCAGGCGGCGGCAGCACAGAGGTATGTAGCCGTCACAATACGGTCGGGAATGGGGCAGTGGGTCGTCTCGTGAAGGGTCGCCCCGCCGCGAATGGTAATGG
>JAZQMH010000176.1:0-16914 GCA_045543255.1 Vescimonas sp. | reverse complement strand
TATGATAAATACCCTTTGCAAGAGGAAATTTTGTAAAATAATAGTGAATTAGGCAAAAAAGAAAGCCCTCGCGGGGCTTACTTTTTTCTATGTATTTACTTGCTCAGCGCCTCGTCAATAGACTTGGCAGCCAGCTTACCGGCACCCATGGCGAGGATGACGGTGGCAGCGCCGGTAACAGCGTCGCCGCCGGCGTACACGCCTGCGCGGGAGGTAAGGCCATCCTCGTTGACGATGATGCCGCCCTTCTTATTGACTTCCAAGCCCTTGGTGGTGGACTTGATGAGGGGGTTGGGGTTGGTGCCCAGGGACATGATGACGGCGTCCACAGGCAGCTCGAACTCGCTGCCCACCTTCTCGATGGGACGACGGCGGCCGGAAGCATCGGGCTCGCCCAGCTCCATCTCAATGCAGGTCATGGAAGCCACAGCGCCATTCTCGTCGCCGTTGATCTGGATGGGGTTATTGAGGGTCTTGAAGATGATACCCTCTTCGATAGCGTGCTCCACCTCTTCGTGACGGGCGGGCAACTCCTCCATACCGCGGCGATAGACCACCCAGACCTCAGCGCCCAGACGCTTGGAGCAGCGGGCGGCGTCCATAGCCACGTTACCGCCGCCAACGACGGCCACCTTCTTGCCCTTGAGATCCATGATGGGGGTATCGCTGTCCTCGCGATAGGCCTTCATGAGGTTGATACGGGTCAGGAACTCGTTGGCGGAGAACACGCCCTTGAGGTTCTCACCGGGGATGTTCATAAACATGGGCAGACCTGCGCCGGAGCCCACGAACACGGCCTCATAGCCCTCTTCCTCCATCAGCTCATCGATGGTGATGGTGCGGCCCACCACGGTGTTGGTGACCACCTTGACACCGAAGTACTCAAGGCGCTTGACTTCCTTCTGAACGATGGCCTTGGGCAGACGGAACTCGGGGATACCGTAGACCAGCACGCCGCCGGCGAGGTGGGGTGCCTCATACACGGTGACATCATAGCCCTTGCGTGCCAGATCGCCTGCGCAGGTGAGGCCGGCGGGGCCGGAACCAACGATAGCCACCTTGTGGCCGTTGGGCTCGGGCTTAGCAGGAGCGCCGCCCTGATGACCGTGGGCATTGTGATAGTCAGCCACGAAACGCTCGAGACGGCCGATACCCACGCTCTCGCCCTTAATGCCGCGGATGCACTGACCCTCACACTGGTTCTCCTGAGGGCAGACACGACCGCAGATGGCAGGCAGAGAGTTGGTAGAGGTGATGATCTCATACGCGCCGTCGAAGTCGCCCTCGGCAACGCGGGTGATGAACTCGGGAATACGCACGTTCACGGGGCAGCCGGAAACGCACTTGGGATTCTTGCAGTTGAGGCAGCGCTTTGCCTCGTCAATGGCCATTTCCTCGGTATAGCCCAATGCCACCTCGTCGAAATTCTTATTGCGGACGTTGGGGTCCTGTGCGGGCATGGGATTCTTATCCAAACGCATATTTGCCATTTTACTTAACCTCCTGACGGAACAGATTGCAGACTTCTTCGTGCTTATGCTTTTCAAACTCTGCGTACATCTGGTTGCGCTTCACAGCCAGATCCCAGCCCACCTGATGACCGTCGAAGTCGGGGCCGTCAACACAGGCAAACTTGGTCTCGCCGCCCACCGTCAAGCGGCAGCCGCCGCACATACCGGTACCGTCGATCATAATGGGGGACATGGACACGGTGGTGGGGATACCGTAAGGCTCGGTAGTCTTGGAGACGAACTTCATCATGACCATGGGGCCGATGGCGAAGATCTCGTCATACTGATTGCCCGCATCCAGCAGTTCCTTCAGCGCCTCGGTGACGAGACCCTTCTGACCATAGCTGCCGTCGTCGGTGCAGACCTTCAGCACGGAGGACACGGCCTTGAACTTCTCTTCAAGGATGACCACGTCCTTATTCTTAAAGCCCACAACGGCATGGACTTCAGCGCCGCAGTCGTGGAACTTCTTAAGCACGGGATAGGCGATAGCGCAGCCAACGCCGCCGCCCACCACGCAGACCTTCTTCTTACCCTCGGTCTCGGTAGGCTTGCCCAGAGGGCCAACGAAGTCCTGCAGGCAGTCGCCCTGCTGCTTGTGGCTCAGCTTCTCGGTGGTGGCACCGATGGTCTGGACGATGATGGTCACCGTGCCCTTCTCGCGGTCATAGTCGTGGATGGTGATGGGGATACGCTCGCCGTTCTCATCCACACGCAGGATGATGAACTGACCGGGCTGCGCCTTCTTCGCCACCATGGGAGCCTCGATCTCGTAGAGGATCACAGTGGGTTTCAGAGCTTCTTTTGTCACAATGCGATACATACTTACTCCCTCATTTCTTATTTTTGCTGCGCCGCGCAACACTTGGCGGCGTAATGTCTTTACATTGTCTACTTTATCACAATCTCAGCAGAGCGTCAATGCTTCTTTTGTGCGAAATGTGTAGATTTTCAAAGGCTCAAATCCGATGCTGGATGGTAACGATGCGTCCATTGACCGCTACCAGCTCCTCTTCCCGCATTTTCTTCAGCTCACGCATCATGGCGCTGCGGTCGGTGGAGATATAATCTGCCAGCGCACTCAGGCTGAAGGGCAGTTCAAAGCTGTCGCTGTGGCGCTTTGCCGCCTGCAGCGTGAAATAGCGCAGCAGCTTTTCACGGATACTGCGGCGGGACAGCACCTCCACACGCTCGGAAAGAGAGGTGGCCTTATCCGTCACAAGACGGAACATATTCTCCACCACGCGGGTGTGATGGGCGCAGGCGTTCTCACAGCGCTTCATCAGGGACGTGGCAGGGATAAAGCTGACGCAGCAGGGACGGGCGCAAACCACCGTGATACTGTCATCGTTGGCCCGCTCAAACATCAGCATCTCACCAAAGACACTGCCTACCTCCAAATGCTCCAAGATCGTGCGTCCGCCGCTCTCGTCAATGCGCTCCACATTGGCGCTGCCCGAAGTAAGGACACCTACCAGATTGCGACCGTCGCCGAAATCATAGAGTACATCGTCGGCAGCAAAGCACTGCTGGTACACGCCGAAACATGTTTCCATGGCGGCGCATTCCTCTTCCGTTACGCCCAGCAAAAGGGGCGTTTTTACCGTTGTCATCATGCTTACACGCCTCCTATCTTCGTTTAAGCAACCATCTGCGTCATGGCAGAGAAGTTATACACACCCATATCGTTACAAATAAGGCCTGTTAACCCCTCCCGTAGCAGATAGCGATAGGTCGTTCCGCACAGGGGGATCACATAGCCGCTCTCCAGCAACAGACGCTCAGCATCCGCCAAGTAGGCGTCACGGGCCTCTACACTCTCAGAGGCCATGGCGGCACGCAGCAGAATATCGTAGGCGTTGGAGAAATGCTGTCCGTAGTTTTCGTGGTTGCCGCTAATATAGTGGTCAAGGTAACCTATGGCGGTGTTGCTCTCATCGGAAACGGACATAAGGGCAATGGTGAAAGCGCCGCTGCCCAGTGCCTCGTCCATCTCCTCACTGGTAATGCTCACCAGCGTCACAGAGATACCCAGCACCTCCTGCCACTGCTGCTTCACCTGCTGGGCAACGCGACCGTTAATGAAGGTGTTCTCGTACACCAGCGTGATCACGCCCAGACGCTCCATAATATCCATACCGCCGCGATACAAAGGCGCGATCAGTTCCTGTGCATGGGTGCGGTTCTTCGCCACACCTTCTTCATCGCAGGCAAGGACAACCCCGTTCACTTCGCGGAACTGGCTGCCGCTCATCGTGGTAATCCCATCGGGCACCAAGCCCTCCAAACCCGTAAACTTCGTGCCCATGGCGGCGGCAATGGCATTGCGATCCAGCGCCAGCGTCAGCGCCTGACGAACGCTTTCGCTCAAAGAGGACATCTGGTTCACCGCCAGTACGCTTACCTCCGCCTGCATGGCCTCCACGCTGCCCTCCACATTGCCGCACTTCAAGATGAAATCGGATTCACCCTTTTCATAGCTACTCATGGCACGCTCAAGATTCTCGGCAAAGAAAAAGTCGATTTTCTTTACGCTGAGGCGGCGGCTGTCGTAATAATCCTCTTTTTCCACCACGGTCAGGTGGGCGGCGTTATAGTTGCGGACGGAATACGCGCCATTGGTGATGAACGTGGCCTTCTTTGCCGTCCAGTCGGGCAGCAGCGTGGGGTCGAACACGAACTCCTCCGCGTTCCCATCGTCCTCCTCATCCTCAACGGGCATCCATGCAGGCACCACATCGGCGCGGACAGGCATGGTGGCAGTATCGGTGCAGACGGTGGAGAGGAAATAGGCACAGTGCTCCTTGAGCGTCACCTCGAAGGTACGGCTGTTGGGCGCGGACACCTGCAAGGCACCCACATCGCCCTTGATGGCCTCATCATAGCCTGCCACCATCTCCAAAATAGAGGCGTGGGGCGAGGCCACCTGAGGGGCCACAAGGCGCTGCCAGCTATGGACAAAGTCCTCTGCCGTCACCGCCACACCGTCAGACCAATAAATATCATCACGAAGGGTGAAGGTATAGGTCTCCGTGCCGTCCTCGTTGGCAAGCACAGAATACTCGGCAGCCTGTCCGTTTACCAAACCTGCGGCAGAGTATTTCATCAAATTCTCAAACAGATGCTCCGTGATGGTGCGCTCCTCCTCGGTGGAGGCATAGACGGGGTCTAAGGAGACGGGGCGGTCAATGAGGGCGACCCGCAGCTCCATGCCTCGCGTCTCCTCCACCTCTTGCCCACAACCCGCAGCCATCATCATCAGCATCAGCAGCGCCAAAACAAGGGCCGCTATCTGTTTCCATCGTTTCATAGGGGTTCTCCTTACTTTGTTACAGCGCGGTGACCGTGCCGTCATCCTCCAGCTTACCGTTGACCACATTGGCCCCAGCATTGCGGACAATATCATCAAGGCGCATACGGCTGGGGAAATCGCTGATGAGGGTATAGGCCACACCGTGGCGCTTGGCACGACCCGTACGGCCGATGCGGTGGATGTAGTACTCGTTTTCATCGGGCACTTCAAAGTTAAACACCGCGTCCACATCGTCCACATCGATACCGCGAGCCGCCACATCGGTGGCGACGAACACACGGAGCTTACCGTCGCGGAACAGCTGCATCACCGCTTCCCGCTTTTTCTGGGGGATGTCGCCGTGGATACACTGGGCATCCACGCCGCGCATCTGCAAAAACTTCGTAAGGCGCTCGGTGCTGCCCTTCGTATTGCAGAAGCACATGACGCGGTCGTAGTTCTCCTTATTGAGGATCTTCACGATGGCATCTACCTTCCCATCGGAAGGCACTTCAAGGCGATACTGCAAAATGTCGGGCTTATTCTCCTCCGTGGGACGGACGGTGATCTCCTCGGGGTCACGCTGATAGACCCAAGAGATGTCCATCACCTCACGGGAGATGGTGGCGGAGAACATACCCAAATTCTTACGGTTGGGGATCTTGTCCAAAATACGGGTCACATCGTGGATAAAGCCCATGTCCAGCATACGGTCGGCCTCGTCCAGCACCACCGTTTTCACATCCTTCACCACCACGGTGCGGCGCTTCATGTGGTCGCTGAGACGACCGGGCGTCGCCACCACGATTTGGGGACGGCGCTTCAAAGCCTCAATCTGCTTGCCAATGGGCTGACCGCCGTAGAGACAGACGATCCGCACGCCCTCGTGGCACACCGCCACCTCACGCATCTCGTCGGTGATCTGAATGGCCAGCTCACGGGTGGGGGCGAGAATAATGGCCTGCACCTTCTCGCTGGCGGGATCGATAGATTCAATAATAGGGATGCCGAAAGCCATGGTCTTGCCCGTGCCCGTAGGGGCTTTGGCGATGACATCCTTGCCCTCCATCATGGGAGGGATACAGCCTGCCTGCACAGGCGTAGAAATGGTATATCCTTTGTTGCGGACAGCCCGCATACTTGCCTCGGACAGGCCGAAGCTGTCGAAAGACACCCCTTGGGTGATTTCCATAGCGTTTTTCCTCTTCTTCCATAAATATTTTCAGTTAGAGTCAGTATACCACATCTGTCCGCTGATTGCAACGACAAGGTGTTGCTTTTGTCACGCGCCGCCCTTGCGCCTCTCGATGCCCTCTGCTATAATTTCCCATAGAAAACAGCATGTTCCAAAGGAGGACACCGTTATGAACTATACCATCCGTCCCTATCGCTGGGGCGAGGAGGAATATGTCGCGGGCGCACACCGCCGCATATATGCAGAGGAATACCGCTGGGGCGAGAGTTTCACCTACTACGCCGCGCAAATTGCCCTCACCTTCCCCACCCGCGGCAAATGCCCCGAGGAGGAACTGTGGGTAGCGGAGCGTAATGGGCAACTGGTAGGATCTATCCTGCTGTGCCGCACGGAGGAAGATGGCACAGGGCAGCTGCGCCTGTTCTTGGTGGAAAAAGCGCACCGCAACAGCGGCATCGGCACAGCGCTGACAGATGCCCTCCTTGCCCGCGCCCGCGCCGTAGGCTACCGCCGCCTTATCCTCTGGTCTGCCGACCCTCTCCACGATGCACTGCGCCACTACGAAAAACTGGGCTTCGCCTATGAAGATGAGGTGGAAAATCACGATTGGAGCTTGGAGGGCAAGGTGGTCAAGGAAATCAAAATGTCCCTCACCTTGGAATAAGGAAACACTTACCTGTTGACATTGTAAACAGCCTATGCTATCATGTGTTTACAATGTAAACTAACAGGAGGTGCAGCTATGGAACACAGTTTTACCCCTACCGAGTGGAAGCTGATGGAATGTCTGTGGGAAAAGGGCAGCGTCACAGGCCGCGAGGCGGTGGACTATCTCAACGCCCACGCAGCGTGGAGTCGCAGCACCACCCTCACCATGCTGCGGCGTATGACGGAAAAGGGTGTCATCGCCTGCGTTGACCACGAGGACGGCGTGAAAACCTACGCTCCCCTTGTGTCCCGTCAGCAGGCGGTGCAGCGGGAGACCCACGATTTTCTCTCCCGCGTCTATCACGGCAGCGTCAGTCAAATGGTCAGCGCCGTGACAGAAAAGCAGAGCCTTACACAACAGGAGATTGACGAGCTGTACGCCATTTTGCGCCGCGCCGAGAAGCGGCAGTAAGGAGGGGTGGCTATGATGCTGAACTGGATTATTTCCTCCTCCCTCCTCATTGTGGCGGTCATCGTCCTGCGCTTTGCCCTGCGGGGTAAGGTCTCCCCCACTGTGGGCTACGCATTGTGGCTGGTGGTGCTGCTGCGACTGCTGATCCCAGGCACAGTGACACACGTTTCCTTCTCCACTGCCACCATGGTGGAAAACACGCAGCTTTCACAGGATTTGGAGCGGTTGGAATACGTGGACGCAGTGGAACACGCCGATGATGGCAGTGTGCTGGGCATTATGCACGATGCCGTGTTCAACACTGAAATCGGCGGTTGGAAGGACAGCCACACTATCGTGGACTACAGCGCCGATGAGGAGGAGTTCTCCCGCTGGCAGCGCTCCAGTAATGTAAAGAATTTTGGTGAAAATATCCTCCATCCTGCGTGGATCGCAGGCATCGTCCTTGTGGCGGCGTGGTTTATTTTCATCAACGCCGTTTTCACCCACCGTCTCCGCCGCACGCGGCAGAGGTTGGCGGTAGATTGTCCCCGCCCCGTGTATATTTCTGCGGCGGTGGAGACCCCCTGCCTCCATGGGCTCTTCGCCCCCACCATCTATGTGACGCCCGCTGTGGCGGCGGACGAAACTGCCCTGCGCCATGTGCTGAGCCACGAGTTGAGCCACTATCGCCACGGCGACCATATTTGGGGCATCTTCCGCGCCGCGGTGCTGGCGCTACACTGGTATAACCCGCTGGTGTGGTGGGCGGTAGCACTGTCCCGCCGGGATGCAGAGCTGGCCTGCGATGAATCCGCCATCGCCCTCTTGGGCGAAAGTCAGCGCGCCGACTATGGGCGCACCCTCATCGGTCTCAGCTGCCGCGGCGGCGGGCGGGATCTGCTGCTGAACGCCACCACCATGACAGGCAGCAAGCGGGGCTTGCGCGAGCGCATCGTGCTGATTGCCGAAAAGCCTCAAACAAAGGCGGCTGCCGTATTTTTGGCTGCTGTGGTGCTGCTCTTTGCCGTGGTGGTGACCTTTACAGGCAGCACCCCCTATGGCAGCTATATCCGCGCCAGCAGCGCCGAGCCCACCAATGAGGATTTCCGCCTCCGCTATGATAAGACCATCACCCATGTCCGCCTTGTCTGCGATGTGTATCAAGACGGCGAACTGCTGCAAGTAGAGGATCGCGTGTTCCCCGCCTCGGCAGTGGAACACATCAACATTGAGCCCCGCCTTAAAGGGTTGGGCTCCCGCGATTACGATATTGTCGTAACGATAGAGGGCAGCATGAGCAGGCAGGAGATCGTCTTTGATGTCACCACAGGCTATAGCTATGAGCTGTACGGTTGGTCGACCCCCAATATGCCCGAGCCTGTAAAACTCGCCGTGGATGACAGCGTAATGCTGATGATCTTCCGCGCAGGAGAGCACATGAGCATTCCCGCCGGAGACGAGCTGACAGCGAATATGCTACGCTACTATCCCGAGCGCACCGCTGCCATCCGACTGGAGTTCTACGGTGATGAGAAATCTGCCCGCGAGCAAGGCAGCGGCCTCGCCTACGAAAATCCCCTCATAATGGCTGCCGACAATCTCCGCCGCTATGGAAACACGGTCTTTACGGCCTGCGAAAACGGCTGGAAAACCATGGACGACGATGTTAGCCTCTACACCCGCTATCGCTTCGGAAATCTGGAGCGCGCCACCCTCAGTGTGAAATACTATCAAAAGGGTCAGCTGATGGAAGAGGCGCAGCTCCCCTATGATCTGCGGTTGAGCCGCTACGGCTGCTACCTTACCCCCACGGAAAACGGTTGGCAGGCCGGCGCCGATGCCTATGACTATGCCCTTACCCGTCCCACCGACTCTATCGGCATCACCATCCCCGTCAGCGGTACGCCCCAGGTGCAAAACCGCTCCGGCAGCGATATTGGTGAGTTCAGATTTACGCAATCCTCCTTGAAAATCGGGCAGACCTACTGTCTCGCCACCGCTGCGTGGGGCGACAGCGTGGCTCACTGGGGCTTGGAGTATGAAGAGCACCCCGAGCGGATCGCCGAGGCGGAGCACTTGGTGCTCTTTGAGCTGACGGTGGAGGAACACGGCGGCGACCGCTACGGCGAGTATATGAGCGGCGTACGCCCCCTCTATATCCATCTGCCTCCCGAGCTAACCTCGTGGGAACTGCCCAATGAACACGGCGGAGGCGTAATCACAGGTGCTGTCGTACCTGTCGGCAATCAGGGCTATAAACTGACCAAGGACGAGTATTTGGAGATGACGGAGAACGGCACCGACGCCACCACCATTCTCTCCAACCGCCGCTACTGGGCCATGGAATACGCCGACTATCTCCCCGATTGGGTGCGCAGTGCCGAAAGCGTAACGGGCACAGGCGACTTTACGAACGCGATCCCCCAGTGGTCTCTCCTTGTATCCACCGCGGGGGACTCCACCCCCGAGAGTATCGTCAACACTTTCGCCAACGAGGAAATCATCTGTACCTCCGGGGCACTGACCTTCCAAAACACCAACGACTTCCCCATATACGGAGGTCTTTGGTCGGGGGATGCGCTTAAACGCGGATTTTCCCACGTAGAGGGCTTCGCCCTGAACCCCGGGGAGTGGGTGACACTTCACAACATCGCCCCCGACATTATCCACAGCGTCTCCCTCAGCGCCTTGGTGGAGGAGGACACAGAAATACGGCTGACCGTCCTCGACCACGATGCCTGCCATGATGAATGAGGAAAGGAGCGTGCCTATGAAAGGAAAAACGAAGCTGATCCTCGCCATTGCCGCCGCTGGGGTGGTACTGCTGGCGGTAGCGATGATTTTTTTCCCAAAACCGCTGACGGAGAAGCTGGAACTCACTGACACCGCCGACATTGCAGGCGGCGTGATGCTTCCTACCACACCCGATGAAGAGTTGGGGCTGCCCATGACCATTGCCGAGGATGACTTGCAGCGTCTTGCAGAGGAGATCGCCGCAGATAAGGTGCGCTACGCAGGACGATTTTCCATCGTCTCCTATGATGCGCCCGTCTATTATCTGATGCTCACCACCGATACCGCCCACCTTCCCACCTTCGCCGTGGACTGTGAGGGCTACATCTACATCAACGGCGACAATGTGGGCGGCAACCGCTACCGCATCAGCAGCGGTCGTCTCTACGCTTTGTTGGCTGAGCTTCACTATACGGCGCAGGAGTAAGGAGGGCATCTATGAAAGGAAAACCAAAGCCCCTTCTCGTCATTGCCCTCATCCTTGCCGCCATCGCCCTCTACCTCGCCGTGTTTTTCATCGTCAGAGGTGTCCCCGAGGGGAGCTATGTCCGCGCCTCCGCCATGGGCGCACCTACATGGCACTTCCAGCTGGAAGAGGACGTCACCTACCTGTATGTCCGCCACAACTACTATAAGGACGGGGAGTTTATCACCTACGGCGAGGGCCGCTATGACACTGACCGTCTCCTCTCCTACAGTCTCGACATCGGTTGGAAAGACGTGGCCCTGCGGGAGTTCTACATGGAGGAAACAGCGAGATTTACCCCCAGCTTTCGCCACTTTGCCTCGACGTACAGCTTCGGCACAAAGCAAGAGGGGCTGTTGACGATGCGGCTATATAACCAGTTCCCCGATGTTGAGGCGGAGTATCACTTCTCCGCCCTCCGCTCAACCTCTCCCATCCCTGTGAAAAAAGGCGTGCCCATCACGCTGATGAACATCGCCTTTGGCGACTGCGCCCCCTTCGAGATGGACAGGGAACTGGCGCTGAATCCCGCCCACCTCACCGACCTTTTGGAGGACGATGTGGGCAACCGCATCATCATTGAGGCATATTTTGAATAACCCGCAACACGCAAAAAATCCCGCCATCGGCGGGATTTTTGTTGTTTTGCAAGTGCTTTCTTGTTATTTCGTAGGGCGCGATGCCCACATCGAGCCGCGGGGGGGTGAGGGCACCCCGCCCTACAACAGGGCAAGATAGCCTCGCCGTTTCTTTATTCCTTCGGCATGGTCTGGGTTGCCGTACCGCCGCCGAGGCCGAAATCATCGGCAACAGAGGCGGTGTCACGCTTCAGCATAGTCTCCATGACGCGGATATCGCTGTCGATGTCCATGGCGGTCTCGCGGTACAGCTCGTCCAGCTGATGCTCAAAGCCCGCGATGATGTTGTCCATGGTCTGCTCAATGCGCTCCTTGGCTTGGTTGAGATTCTCGCCGCTGACACCCGCCTCCTCAAAGTCGGCATAGCTGTCCAGCAGCTTTTGGGTGGTGGGGAGATAGTACTTAAGGAACGTATTGGCCTTATCGGCGGACTTGGGATTATCCTCAATAAACTTGAAGATACGACCCGTCACCTGCTCAAGGCGGTCGATTTTCGCGCTGAGCTCTGCATCGTCAATGCGGTCATTGGCGCGGCGAATGGCACTGAGGCGGAAATCGTGGTCGAACTCACTGGCAGGCGCGGCGGTAACTTTCGGCTCTGCCACAGGCTTTGCGCGGACATTGCGGCTTTCGTAATACTCGCGAGCCGCCTCGGCAGAGAGGAACAGCATGTCCTGCCCGTTGTCCACATAGGCCTGCGGACCCCACATGCCCTTTTCCACCATCATCTCAATGTCCCGCTCGGCTTTACCCAAACGCACATCGGCGGCAGAGGCCAGCTCGGCAAGGGGGATGGCTTTGCGATTACCCGCAACGGTGCGATACTTGGCAAAGCGGCGGGCGCGGCGTTTCATCATACCGCCGCCGAAGAGCAATGCGATACCGCCCGAGAGAAGGCCGAGGCAGGGGAAGATATCCTCCAGCAGCCACATCAAGTTGCCGTATTCGCCTAAATAAAAGCTCAAATCACTGAGGACACCCAAGGATGCCATTGCGCCCAGCGCCGTCAGCACGATACCCACGATGGTCACGGCACGGCTGCCCTTGCGCCCGTACTGGGGCGTGGCGGGGACTTTCTTCTTTTTCGGTGCAGCCTGCGCCGTCTTGGGCGCAGCCGTCTGCGGCGCTGCCTTGGGAGCGTCCTGCTGCCCCGTGGTGGAGGTGTAGGCTCCGCTGGCCTTACCGTAATTTTGGGTGGTCTTTTTCTTCTTGGGATCGTCCATCAGCTTGGAGATCAGGAAGAACAAGCCCACAGGCCACGCCACGATGAACATAAAGCCGATGAAAAGCCAAGAACCGAGGTCGCTGTCGTTCTTCTTCGGCTCAAAACCGCCCTTGTTGTCGTACTGATAGCTCATGACTTGATGCCGCCCTTCCCCTTCAGCTTGCGCTTGTTGCCATGCTCGTCCACCACATAGGTGTTGTCAAGGGTATCGCGGAGGTTGCCCACCACGGAGTCGATATACTCGCGGCGCAGAATATCCCGCTCGCGAATCTCCTCTTCCGTCAGCCCCTCAGCCTTTGCCTTACGGGCCAGTTCGTTGATTCTGTCCAGTTTTTTCTGATTCATAGTCTTTCTCCCAAGTTCTGCGTGTTGTAGAGTGCGGCGTAGATACCACGGCGCTCCATCAGTTCTTCATGGCTGCCCTCCTCGGCAATGAGGCCGTCCTCCACCACCAAAATACGGTTGGCGCTGCGGATGGTACTGAGACGATGGGCGATAATGAGGGTGGTGCGTCCCACTGCCAAAGTGTCCAGCGCGTGCTGGATCTTGGACTCGGTGACGCTGTCGAGGGCAGAGGTGGCCTCGTCCAAAATAAGGATGGGGGGATTCTTCAGGAAAATGCGGGCGATAGCCACGCGCTGCTTCTGACCACCCGAGAGGAGCGTACCACGCTCGCCCACATAGGTGTCGAATCCGTGGGGCATGTCCATAATGTCGGCATAGATCTCCGCCTTCTTCGCCGCCTCTTCCACCTCTGCGTCGGTAGCATCGGGGCGACCGTAGCGGATATTCTCCCGCACCGTGTCGGCAAAGAGGAACACATCCTGCTGCACAATGCCGATGGAGCGGCGGAGAGATTGGATGGTCACATGGCGCACATCGCGGCCATCCACGGTGATCGCGCCCTCCTGCACATCGTAAAAGCGGGGGATCAGCTGACAGAGGGTGGATTTACCGCCGCCCGAAGAGCCCACGATGGCTACCGTCTCCCCTGCTGCCACGCGGATATCCACGCCGCGAAGGACATCGCTGCTGCCATCGTAAGTAAAGTGGACATTCTCCACACCGATCTCACCTGCCACCGCCGTCAAGGCCACGGCATCGGGTGCATCGGTGACGGTGGGCTCCGTGTCCATCAGTTCGCAGAACCGCTGCAGACCCGCCATACCGCTGGAGAAAAGCTCAGCAAAGCTGGCGAGCTTTCGCACAGGGGCAATAAAGGTGGTGATATAGAGGGTGAAGGTCACCATGTCCACCAAGTCCATGGTGCCCTGCATGATAAACCAGCCGCCGCCTGCAATGACCGCCACATTCAAAATGGTGACGAACAGCTCCATGGTGGCGGTAAAGCGGCCCATCTCGCGGTGGAAGCCGCGCTTGGCGGTCTTGAACTGCTCATTAGCCCCGTCAAAGCGCTCCTGCTGGATGCTTTCATTGGCGAAGGCCTTGGTGGTGCGGATGCCGCTTAAGCCCGACTCGATCTCGGCGTTGATAGTGCCCGTCCGCTGCTTGGCAATATGGGAGGCGCGGGACATACCGTTGCGCCGCAGGATCAGCAGCAGGATAAACAGGGGGATAATCACCAGTACAATGAGGGCCATGCGCCACTCGATGGAGAACATGACCGCCATAGCGCCGATAATGGTCACAAAGGAAATGAGCAGATCCTCAGGGCCGTGGTGGGCAAGCTCTGTCACCTCGAAAAGGTCGGTGGTAAGGCGGCTCATGAGCTGACCTGTGCGGTTCTGATCGTAGAAATCAAAGCCCAGCGTCTGCATATGGTGATAGAGGTCGCGGCGAATGTCCGCCTCTACGCGGATGCCGAAGGTGTGACCCCAAAAGCTGACGATATAGTAGAGCCCCGCCCGCAGCACAAAGGCCAGCGTGACGATGGCCATAACGATAAAGAACACACGGTATTCCTGCTGGGGCAGCCAGCGGTTCAGCGCCTCACGGGAGACAATGGGAAAGATAATATCCACCACCGCGATCAGCACCGCGCAAGCCATATCCAGCAAAAACAGCTTCCAATGGGGCTTAAAATAGGACACAAAGCGGCCCATAACGCTCTTCTTCTCCATCATCTCACCTCGTTTCTTAAGGATTCTAACAATATAGTATAGCATACCCCTTTTCTCTTTACAAGCGGCGCACAAAAGAAAAACGCAGGGGCATCCGATAGATGCCGCTGCGAAGGGGTGCTACGTAATTTACTTGACGCGGACGATGATCTCCACGTTGGTGTTGTTCAGCTTGGCGGTAATGGTGGTCTCACCGGAGGTGATGCCCTTGATAGTACCGTCAGAGGAGACGGTAGCGATGGAACTATTGGCAACAGACCATGCAGGCTTCACATCGGTGCCGGTGACCTCAAGGCCGAAGCTCTCGCCCTTACCCAAGCTCACGTCGAACTTGCCGTCCTCGATCTTGGAAAGGCTGGTGCCGTACAGCGGCACGGTGATGTTGATCTTGCTGAGGTCGACCTTGGTATCCACAGGCGTGGGCGGCGTGGGATCGTCAATGACAGGATCGTCGCTCTCCACATTCTCCTTCACCGTCACGGCGCACACGGCGCTCTCGTCACCGCAGGTAACAGTGACCACGGCGCTGCCCTCGGCAACGGCGGTGACCTTACCGTCCTCGCTGACGGTCAGCACGGCGGGATCGCTGTTCTGCCAGACATACTCCTCGCCCTCAGCGCCGCCGGTGACGCTCAGCTGTTCGCTGCTGCCGGGAGCGAGCATCAGCACGGACTTATTGAGGGTGAGCTTCTTCTCCAGCACCACGTCGTCGCCCTGCTGCTGATCATCGTCATTGTGACCGGGCTGGGGATCCACATGCTCCACACCGGGACGACCGTCGAACCACTCCTTGATACCGTCGCCGAAAATCGCCCAAACTGCGGCGGCGATGATCAAAATGATCACCAGCACCAGCAGAGGACCCACAATGCTAGGGGCCTTGGGCTTTTGCTCCATACGGCGATGGTTGCGCTTTTTGACCTTACCGTTATAATACTCCTCGTCCTCTGCGCAGAAGGGACAGGATTTATAGCTATCGGAGAACATCTCTCCGCATTTTCTGCACTTCAACAAACTCATGAATTCTCCTCCAATGGACATACGATGGCATAGTACCTTTACATAATACCTAAAATCAATCCTGCCGTCAACTGAAAAATCTTGGAATTCCCCCCTTTTTTTACATCCTTTCTTGCTTTTCCCCCGTGTTCTTTTTATAATATGGGGGAAAACTATGGAGGAGGTCATCCTTTATGAATACCATCTTTATCGGCATCGCAGGCGGCACAGGCTCGGGCAAAACCACCCTCACCGAGCATCTGGCCCAGCGTTTCGGCGGCGACATCGCCGTGGTGCACCACGACAACTACTATAAGCGGCAGAACCGCCCCTTCGAGGAGCGGTGCCTCCAAAACTACGACCATCCCGACGCCTTTGAAACGGAGCGGATGGTGGAGGACTTAAAGCGCCTCAAAGAGGGCCAGACCATCCATTGCCCCGTGTACGACTACACCATCCATAACCGCACCGACGACACCCTTGCCGTCTCCCCCGCCCCCGTGGTGATCGTGGAGGGTATCCTCATTTTCCAGGATAAGGCATTGCGCGACCTTCTGGACATTAAAATTTTCGTAGAGACCGATGCCGATGTCCGCATCCTGCGCCGCGCCCAGCGTGACGTGGAGGAGCGCGGTCGCTCCCTCACCTCCGTCATCAACCAGTACTTGGCAACGGTCAAACCCATGCACGAGCAGTTTGTAGAGCCTTCCCGCAAGTTCGCCGACATTGTGGTGCTGGAAGGCGGTCATAATCTGGTGGCGCTGGATATGATCATGCAGCGCATCGCCAACCATATTTCGGAGAATCGTCTATGATCTTACCCATCCTCGGCGCACTGTGCCTCTTGGGGGCGGTGTACTTCCTCCTCCCCTTCGCCATGGGCGTGTGCCACATCGGTATGTTTTGGCCTGCGGCGCTGTTGGTGCTGCTGTCCACCATATGCTTTTTCCCCCGTCTGTGGGGAAAGCTGCCCCGCAGGGTGAAGTCGGTGGGCATTACCCTCCTCTCCCTCGCCCTATCCGTGGTGGCGGTGGTGTTGGTCTTTATGGCGGTGGCTGCCGCCGACCGTCCCACAGGGGAGGAAGCCGCTCCCGAGACAGTCATCCTGCTTGGCTGCCGCGTCTATGAGGGAAAGCCCAGTACCATGCTGCAAAACCGCATCAATGCCGCCTACGACTATTTGACCGCTCACCCCGAGGCGGTGGTCATCACCACAGGCGGTCTCGACAGTAAATCGGAGACCATCACACAGGGCGGCTGCGCCGCCGAGACACTCATAGACATGGGCATCGCCCCTGCGCGGGTCTATGCCGAGGAAAAATCCTTCGACACGCGAGAGAATCTCCTCTTCGCCGCCGAAATTATTGAGGAAAACAACCTCGACACCCACGTGGTCATCGCCAGCGATCATTTCCACCAGCTGCGAGGACAAATTTACGCCCGTGAAGCAGGTCTCGACCCCCGCGCCGCAGGCTGCGGAAGTCCCATCCTCTTAGGGGCAGGCTACGCCTGCCGCGAAGTCCTCGGCATCCTCGCCGCGGTGGTGGGTTTTGAGTAAACAAAAAGTAAAAAACCTGCCTCGCGGCAGGTCTTTTTTATCGTAATGTTACAC
>JAZQMH010000175.1:0-2608 GCA_045543255.1 Vescimonas sp. | reverse complement strand
CGGCAGCCCAGAAACCACCGCTTTGAATGGCGGGGAGGAAGGTCTCTGCCATGTGGCCTGCGCCCTGCACCAAGGAGGCGGGAATGAACACCACCATGCCCACCGTGAACATGACGTAGGTGACCTCGAAGGGAGTGAAGCGGGCGGCAGCCTTGTGGCTGAGGGTGTAATAGCCTGCGTCAGCAGCCACCGTCAGCAGCAGGAACAGCAAGCCCAAGGGGGATACGGCTGTTTCGCCGCCGGCGTAGATGAGGGCCACGCCGCCGATGCACAGTACGGCGCACAGCACCTGACGGCGGCGCACCTTCTCGTGGAGCACCAGCACGTCCATGACAATGCAGGCGATGGGGACAACGGCGATGATGGTGCCGGCGACGGCGGAGGAGGTATAGAGGATGCCGTAATTTTCAAAGATGAAGTACAGCACCGGCTGCACGATACCCAGCGCCAGCAGGGAGAGGATGTTCTTGCCCTTCAGAGAGAAGGCGAAGAGGGGCTTGCCACGGAGTTTTCCCACCAAGGCGTTGGCGGCCACCACCAGCGTCATGGCAACGAAGGCGGTAGTGAAACGGAAGGCCAGCAGCACCGTAGGGGGCGCTACATCCAGCGCGAGGCGGGAGAACATGAAGCTCATGCCGAAGATCACGGCGGCGCACAGGGCGGCTAACAGACTGGGGATGCGTTTTTTGGAAGTGGACATGCATTGTCTCGCTTTCTTTTTATTTTTTGTTATGCTTGGCGATGGCATCTGCCAGGCGGTTCATGCCCGTTTCAATGATGCTGCGGGGCATGGCCAAATTCAGACGCACGAAGCCCTCGGCGTTGCCTACGAACAGGGCGTCGCCGCCCTCCAGCAGGACGCCAGCCTCATTGGCGAAGAACATGGGCAGATCTTCCACATCCGGCAGGCATTTGCGCAGATCCACCCAGGCAAGATAGGTGGCCTCGGGGATCACGGACACAGCATCGGGGAGATGTTCTTTCAAGAAGGCATCCACAAAGCGGAAGTTGTCGTCGAGATAGACCTTCAGCTGTTCCAGCCAATCGCCGCACTGCTCATAGGCGGTCTGGGTCGCCACCAGAGACAGGGGGTTGACGAAGCCCACCAGCTTGTCGTGCTCTGCCATTTTGGCGCGGACGCCGGCATCGCGGACGATAATGTTGGAGAACATCAAACCCGCCATGTTGAAGGTCTTGCTGGCGGCCATGCAGGTGATGAGCTTGGGATAATCGGGGGCAACGAGGCCGGTGGGGATGTGGCGCTTGCCGCTGCGGATCAGATCGCAGTGGATCTCATCGGAAATAAGCCACAGGTCGTACTTTTTGGCGATCTCCACCACCTTTTCCGTCTCCTCCCACGTCCACATACGACCAGTGGGGTTGTGGGGATTGCACCACAGCAGCAATCGTACCTTGGGATCGGCGGCTTTGCGCTCCAAGTCCTCGAAATCGATGGAGAAGTTGCCGCCATCGTTAATGAGGGGAGAGCAGACCAGTTCGCGGTGGTTGAACTCCGCGGCGTGGAGGAAGAAGCCATAGGCGGGGGAGGTAATAAGGAGCTTTTCATCCTCTGCCAGCAGATCGCCCACCAGCTCGTACAGGGCAGGGATAATGCCGGGGGAGATCATCAGCTCCTCCTTGGGGAAGCTCCAGCCGTACTTGTCGCGGCACCAAGCGGAGAAGGCGTTATAGTAGCCGTCGCCGGAGATCTGGCTATAGCCGAAGATGCGGCGGTCAATGCGGTCTTTCATTGCCTGACAAATCTCGGGAGGTGTGGCGAACTCCATGTCTGCCACCCACATGCGGACAAATTCGTCATCGGCGTAGGGGAACACCATCTCAGGACCTGCGTGGAAAATATAGCCGCGGAAGCCGTCGGTATTCATGGCACTTGTATTCTTGCGGTCGATGATCTCATCAAAGTTATACTTCATGGCAGAGGCTCCTTTTCGTTTTGTATAGGTAAAGTATAGTAATGTACCGTGGACTTGTCAAGAAAGGAGCAAAAAGAAAAAGGACACATCTTTCGATGTGTCCTCTTTGGAGCTGATAACCAGATTCGAACTGGTGACCTCATCCTTACCAAGGATGCGCTCTACCGACTGAGCTATATCAGCATTTGGCGACCAAGAAGGGGCTCGAACCCTCGACCTCCAGCGTGACAGGCTGGCGTTCTAACCAACTGAACTACTTGGCCGTGTCGCGTTATGTCGTATTCAGCTTGACTATTATAACAGAAACAACCGAGGTTGTCAATAGGAAAATGGCAGGGGCAGAAAGGCTCGAACTCTCGACACGCGGTTTTGGAGACCGCTGCTCTACCAACTGAGCTATACCCCTGTATGGTGGGCCTTCGGGGACTCGAACCCGGGACCGGACGGTTATGAGCCGTCTGCTCTAACCAACTGAGCTAAAGGCCCAAGTCTCTTCGTGCACGCTAAATAAAAAAGGAGTGCCGCCACCCATAGGATGGCGGCACGTCCTGTAAGTGGCTCCCCCTGTTGGGCTCGAACCAACAACCCTTCGGTTAACAGCCGAATGCTCTACCATTGAGCTAAGGAGGAGTGTTGGCGCTACCTATTTTCCCGGGCCGTCTCCAGCCAAGTAT
>JAZQMH010000174.1:0-5262 GCA_045543255.1 Vescimonas sp. | reverse complement strand
CCTTTATTATAGCTGTATGTCGTTTTAATACTGGCGGATCACTGCCGTCACGCGGCCGAGGATCTCCGCCTCGCGGCCGTCAATGGGGCTGTATGCCTCGTTCTCCGGCAGCAGCCACACCTCGCCATTACGGCGCTGGAGGCGCTTGACGGTGGCTTCATCCTCAATAAGGGCCACCACGATCTCGCCATTGTGTGCCTCACGCTGCTGATGGACGACCACCAAGTCACCGGGCAGGATGCCGGCGTTCAGCATAGACTCACCGCGGACACGGAGGGCAAAGTACTCTCCATCCCGCCCGTTGGTATCGAAGGTGAGGTAATCCTCAATGCACTCCTGGGCCAAAATCGGCGTTCCTGCCGCCACAGTACCCACGATGGGCACGCGGCCTGCGGGGATTTCGGGCTCGTCATAAACGGGCTCTGCAGGGGCTGCAGCGGCCTTCTCGGCAGTCTGAGCGAGGGTCAGGGCGCGGGCTTTGCCGTCCTTTGCCAAGAAGCCCTTCTCCTCCATGTTCTGCAGGTGGAAATGCACCGTGGAGGGGGAGCGAAGTCCCACGCCGTCGCAGATCTCCCGCACGGAGGGGGGATAACTGTGCTCAGTAATAAATGCGGCAATAAAATCGTAGATCTCCTGCTGCTTTCGCGTCATCTTGTTGGCCTTATCACTCTTTGCCATCGCTGCGCGCCTCCTGTCAACAGTTTTGCACAGTTATTATAACACAGTTGTTCGAGTAATGCAACATCTGTTCTAAATATTTTTTATGTAATTTTTTGCTTGCATTTGTCGCTACTTTGTGGTATGATTAGCGTTACTGTGATACGTATGCCCGTTTTTAGGGCGGGCGTGAAATATGGTTTGGAGGAAAGTTTCCATGGTCATTCTTGTTACGATTCTGCAGCTTATCTGCGCACTGCTGCTGGTTCTGGTGGTTCTGTTCCAGTCCGGTAAGAGCAAGGGTCTGTCCGGCTCCATCGCCGGCATCGCCGATTCTTACATGGCTAAGAGCAAGGCTCGTTCCCTCGATGCCAAGTTGGCTAAGTCCACCAAGTGGATCGGTGCCGTGTTTGTCGTGCTGACGCTGGTGCTCAACTGCATGCTGGCTGCCGGCCTGTAAGCCCATCACAGAAAAGAGAAAACCTCCCGACTGCGGTCGGGAGGTTTTTTATTTTAATTAAGTTCCACTGCAGTGGTGGAGATGTATTGCCGCACAGCATCATACTGCTCGTACTGCTCGCACAGCAGCCAAATCGGTGTGTTTTCGTCAATGTATGTGGTGTGGAGATCGGTGAATACCAGTTCGCCGTCACGGTGCGCGGTAGGAGAATAGACCCATTCATAACCATCGCTATCCAACCACAGGAGATACCACTTGCTCAGCATATCCTCGATGTATTCGTCATCCACCGCAACAGACACCTCCAAGAAGCTGTCGCCGTTGTTGTCATTGACTTCCCAGCCGTTCACCGCGATCTTCTGCCCTTCGCAGATGAAGGTCGAGCCCATATTGTAGATTTGGGTGACGCCGTGGCGATCCAGCAGTTCCTTCTGCGCCTCCTCCGACCAAAGAGCGATTGCCTCGGTGGAACTATCATCGTAGGGCGTGTCGCTGAAATAGCCATCATGCTCCCCCAACGACACAGCGGTGGTATTGCCGGTCCAGTTGCCATTTTCATCAAAGTCGTTGAAGATCAGCCAGCAGAGAGTGCCCTCAGGCATGGTGTCGGTGTGGAGATAGCGGAAAATCAGCGCGCCGTTTTGGAACTTTTCGGGGGTAAAAACCCACTCCGTACCGTCCCAATCTACCCACAGCAGGAAGCAGTCGTCCAAGTGCTCCACGGGGAAGGATTCGTTGCTGTTGACACTGACCACCATGAAATTGTCGCCACTGTCGCCGGAGAGTTCCCAGCCACCCAGCCATAACTTCGTGCCGTACCACTCAAATACCTCGCCCATAGGAACATCCTTCGACACGGCGTAGGTTTCGAGGATTCGCCGGTAATGTTCCTCGCTCCAATAGACCTCCGTGGGGGCAAGTTGCTCCGTTGCGAAGGAAACGTCGGGCTCGGGGACAGCATGGATACGGTTGCTCTCACAGGACTCCATGATGGTGCCCAAGAGGCTGACGAAAATGCTGACAGCCGCCACGATGGCTACGGCTTTGCCGCCGCTGCTCTTCCCCTTCTTGCGGTCGCGGAGAGGGGAATCCTTGGCAAGGGGCGTGCTCTTTTGGCTGTTCTCCGTCCACCATTTCTCTAATTGTCCGCCCCACTTATTCAGCTGCTTGCCCAGTGCGTCCAACGTTTCACTGTCAATGAGGGTGTCGCTATTACGAACCTTGCGGGCCTGACCCTCAGCGCAGACATCGTCGCGGGCATCGAATCGTTGCGCCTCACGGACAAACTCCTTCTCCGTCTGCAGCTCCACACTGCCGCTGCTGTCGAAGCCCACACGCATACGGTGAGGCGGGCGGTTGAAGGCGCCGCACTTGGGGCACAGTTCGCTGCTGCGGTAATTGTAGGCTCTGCCGCAGGATTTACATTTGATAGTTGCCATTCCTCTTCCCTCCTCTCGGCGGTTTCTTGGCTATAGTATGCAGCAAATTCCCCCGAATGTCCAGCAAGTTGAAGTTGCGTTTTGTGTTTGAGGGGGAAAATCCGCGCAATTTGAAGTTTACACGGGTAGTATAGCATAATCGAGCCGCTTTTGGAAGTGGTAGTTCACGGGAATGGGGTTGTGCTCGGGAAGATGTTCTCTCCCTCAGTCTCGCTTACGCTCGACAGCGCCCTCCCCTCTCTCCGTCACGGCTTACGCCGTGCCACCTCTCCCCGCTGGGGAGAGTCTTGCCCTCATCAGAGGGAGCCGAGGCGCCTGCGGCGCTCCTAACAGCGCGTAAAGAAGTTTTACCTGCTAAATCATGCTTTTTGCGCAGCAAACATCAACCTTCACGCGCCGATAGGTGCATACAAACAGCGGCAAACACTTTCACCTCGGCGCGTAAAGAAGTTTTATATTTTAAATGATAGTTTTTTGCATAGCAACTGCGCAGCAGTTGCTATGCAAAAAAGCCCCTTGGTACAGCGCGGGAATGGCTGTACCAAAGGGCTTTTTTATTGGTTTGATTCGCTTACTTCACCAGCTCGATGATTGCGGTCTCAGCAGCATCGCCGCGGCGAACGCCGGTGCGGATGATGCGGGTGTAACCACCGTTACGCTCGGCATATTCAGGAGCGATCTCCTTGAACAGCTTGTTGGCAACGTCCTCGCGGGTAATGAAGCTCAGTGCCTGACGATAGGCAGCCAGGTCACCCTTCTTGCCCAGGGTGATCATTTTTTCAGCCAGGGGCTTGATCTCCTTGCAACGGGTGATGGTGCTCTCCATACGACCGTTGTCCAGGAAATCGGTGACCTGCTGACGGAGCATCGCCATACGCTGATCGGTAGTCTTACCGAGCTTACGAGTTCCGGGCATATTACGTTTCCTCCTTGATAGGATGTTAGTTGGTTTCCTCGTTGGCCAGGGACAGACCCATCATGGCCAGCTTGTTGATGACCTCTTCCAGAGACTTGCGGCCCAGGTTGCGGACCTTCATCATCTCGTCCTCGGTCTTGGAGATCAAGTCCTCGACGGTATTGATGTTGGCACGCTTGAGGCAGTTGAAGCTGCGGACGCTGAGATCCAGCTCCTCGATGGTCAGCTCCAGCATCTTGTCCTTGGAATCGGTAGCCTTCTCCACGACGGTGGACTTGTCGCCCACGCTGTCGCTCAGGTCGGTGAACAGGGCAAAGTGGTCGCACAGGATCTTTGCGCCCAGAGAAACGGCATCTCTTGCGGAGATGGTGCCGTCGGTCCACACTTCCAGCGTCAGTTTGTCATAATCGCTGGAGGCGCCCACGCGGGTGCTCTCCACCGTATAATTGACCTTGTAGACGGGGGTGTAGATGGAATCGATGGGGATCACGCCGATGACGCCGGGACGCAGTGCCTTATTCTTGTCGGCAGAGACGTAGCCACGGCCGTGGCACAGACAGATCTCCATGCTGAGCGTGGCGCCCACATCAAGGGTAGCGATGTGGAGCTCAGGATTGAGCACCTCCACCTCACCGTCGGCCTTGATGTCGCCGGCAGTCACCTCACAGGGACCCACCGCCTCAATAAAGACGGTCTTGGGACCTTCGCAGTACAGCTTGGTCAACAGCGCCTTCGTGTTCAGAACGATCTCCGTCACGTCCTCTTTCACACCGGGAATGGTGGAAAACTCGTGCTGCACACCGGCAATCTTGATGCTGGTGGCTGCCGTGCCGGGCAGAGAGGAGAGCATAATGCGGCGAAGCGCATTGCCCAACGTCGTTCCGTAACCACGCTCCAGAGGTTCGATCACATATTTACCATAGGAAGCATCACCGGGCGTTTCAACACACTCGATCTGGGGCTTCTCAATTTCGATCATGCAGTACCCTCCTTCAAATTCATGTGGCTATACGGCCAAAAGCCGTATCTTCTTAATAAGTGCTTCGTGAGGGCAATATCCCCTATTACTTGGAGTACAACTCGACGATGAGGTGCTCCTCGATGGGCATATCGATATCCTCGCGGGCGGGCATCTGCAGAACAGTACCCTTCAGGGCGTTCTTCTCACGGGACAGCCACTGGGGGACGTTGATCATGGGAGCCTCTTCGCCCATCAGACGCTTGAAGCAAGCGGCGCTGCGGCTGGACTCCTTCACCTCGATGACATCGCCCACGCGGACGAGGTAAGAGGCGATGTTGACCTTCTGGCCATTGACGGTGAAATGTGCGTGGCTCACCAGCTGACGGGCCTCACGGCGGGTCATGGCAAAGCCCAGACGATACACCACGTTGTCCAGACGGCGCTCCACCAGAGACAGCAGGTTCTCGCCGGTCTTACCGGGCATAGCAGAAGCCTTCTCGTAATAGGAACGGAACTGCTTCTCCAGAATGCCGTAGACGAACTTCACCTTCTGCTTCTCGTTGAGCTGGATGGCGTACTCGCTCTTCTTCTTTCTCATCTGGCCGCCGGGGTTGCGCTTGGTCTCCTTCTTGGAGTAACCCATAACGGCAGGAGAGATACCCAGCGCCTTGCAACGCTTGGCAATAGGCTGCATATTCTTAGCCATATTCTACTTATCCTCCTTTTCTTACACGCGGCGACGCTTGGGCGGACGGCAGCCGTTGTGAGGAATGGGAGTGACGTCCTTGATCATGGTCACTTCCAGACCCACGGCCTGCAGTGCGCGGAT
>JAZQMH010000173.1:0-5190 GCA_045543255.1 Vescimonas sp. | reverse complement strand
ATTACGCAACCAATTAGGAAGGAGTCAACAACTATGCCTAAACTGAAGACCCATAGCGGCGCCAAGAAGCGCTTCAATCTGACGAAATCCGGCAAGGTGAAGCGTGCTCATGCTTATAAGAGCCACATCCTCACCAAGAAGGACACCAAGCGTGGTCGTCGTCTGCGCAGCACCACTTATGCTGACCTGACCAACGAGGCCACCATCCGCAAGATGATCCCCTACAAGTAAGATACGGATTCGTTAGAAATAGGAGGCAATAAGAAATGGCACGAGTAAAAGGCGCGATGATGACGCGCAAAAGAAGAAATAAGGTTCTGAAGATGGCCAAGGGCTACTGGGGCGCCAAGTCCAAGCACTTTAAGATGGCCAATGAGCAGGTCATGAAGTCCCTGACCTACGCATACATCTCCCGTCGTCTGAAGAAGAGAGATTTCCGTCAGCTGTGGATCACCCGTATCAGCGCCGCCTGCAAGCAGAATGGCCTGAACTACTCCACCTTTATGCACGGCCTGAAGCTGGCCGGCGTGGAGATCAACCGCAAGATGCTGGCAGAGCTGGCTGTCCATGACGCCGCTGCTTTCACCGCTCTGGTGGAGCTGTCCAAGTCCAAGCTGGCCTAAGTTAAATCGCCAATAAAAAATCCACTCTCGTCAAGAGGGTGGATTTTTTTATGTCCCATTTGTGAATTTTCGCAAAGATGTGTTGCGAAACGGGCGGAAGATTGTCTATAATGATAACAGCAAAACAAAATGGGAAGGGAGAACGCAAATGGACGAGATGAATTACACGGAGTTTAACGCAGAACCCAATACTGAGAAAGCACCCCGCTACAGTGAGGCCATCGTGAGCCGTGCACCGCTGATGGCAAAGTGGCTGATGACCATGTTTTGGGCGAATATTGCCCATATCATCATCAACTTTATCAAAATTGAATCCAGTGTCGTGTATACAACAATACAAAATATCCTGATTGCTATCTGTGTTCTTCTGATCTTCCTTTCCCTGTTTAAGATGCGGGGCGAGGACGAGCGCTACGGGCGGGCGGCACTGTTCCAGCTGATCCCCCTTGTGATCAATCTGATTCCCACGCTGGTGATGGACTCTTATAATACGTTGGTGTGGCTTTCCGTTTTGGTTTCGCTGATCGCTGCAGTTTTCTCGCTGCTTGCCACCTACAATGAATATCACGCTCACAGCTGCATTGTGGGCGGCCTCGACTGCGAGTTGGGTGATCGGTGGCAGAAACTGTGGGTGTGGCAGGTCATTGGTATCACAGGTACAGTCCTTTCCCTGTTTATTGCAGCCCTCGGCGCGGCGGGACTTGGTGCTGTGTTGGTGCTGATTGTCGCCATCTATGTGCTGGTGATCCAAATCATCTATCTCGTGACCCTCTACCGCTCCGCAAAGGTCTACCGCGCAGTTGCTGAAGGGGAGGGGACTGCACGATGAAAAAGAAAAAACTCTCACCCCTGTGGCTCATTCCCGCAGTGGTCATCGTGGCGCTGATTCTGTGGTGTATCCATTTTCCGCTGACAAGGATTGCGGGATTCAGCAAAAGTGTAGAGCCTCTCCATGCCACGGTGTTTTTCGATCAAGTACCCGAAACGCCCGCGATTACCTATGCTACCGATGATCCCGAACAGCTCCGTGAGCTTGCAGAACAGCTGCGGAGTGTGCGAGGGCGGTTTATGGGGTGGTTTACCTCTATCACCTACAACGAAGATCCCTTGCTGCATTTGATCGTAGTAGGAACGAAGGGAAACAAAGAGTATAGCCTTAGCCTCAGCGCCGACAGCGATGGGTATATCTATATTCAGCGAAAGCATACCCAACTCCGCGCCAAAGATGGGGCACTGTACGACTATCTTACAATGCTGGTGGAGAAGGGGAGCGAGGAGGCTGTTGCCAAGGAAGTCGCCGCCAATTATGTGGAAAAGCTCTCCCGTGTGATCTACCTCTATGAGGATATCGACCTCGCCGAAAATACAGTGCTGACCTATGATGATTCTCCCGAAATGCAGTATGTGGTGGAGAAGTCGGAAGAGCTGAAGGCGCGGCGTGTTGCGGAAGGACACTTTAGAACCGATTGGGGCTCTATGTACAGTGCCGATGTGATGGAGTTTTCCGAGGACAGCGCCGCCGTGTTGGTTTGGGAAGATATCGGCTTCCGCTATGAGGGTGAGGAATTTTCCAGCGATATGGGCAACGAGTATACGGTGACGCTGAAAAAGCTCAACGGTGAATGGCTCGTGTCCTCCGTAGAGGGCGGCGACACCTATTCTCTCAAGGAGATAGATTTATACACAGGGGAGGGGTAAGGCATGAAGAAATTCCTATTGCTCCTTCTTCTGCTTCTCGCTTTGACCCTCACTGCCTGCGGGATTCCCTTCACAGAGGTGGAGCAAGAGGACGAGGGCAGCCCTGCGGATTTGGAGTCCTTTTTCTCCTTGGAGGAGTTCGCCGCCGCCATCGAAACCCAAGGGGACGGCGTGGCGCAGCTCGGCACGCTGAAAGCCTATTATGTGCCCCGGAGTATCCCTGCGGAGTACGGTTTGGGGAAAATTGTGGCGGGTGTTGCCGACATCCTCTTTGCCTACTATCCCGTAGAAGCCTTGGGGGATGAAGAGGCCATGATGGCGGCGGAAGCTACGAGAAAGTGCTTCGAGTTCCGCTTTCATCGGTGGGAATTGGATGATCCTTTAAGCGGCATTATGGAGCAGTTGAACATGAGCGCGTGGGACTTCATTGACGGGAAATATCTCTTCGATGCGCCCCGCAGCACCTACTACTGGGCACAGGACGGCGCGGCGCTGTCCATGACGTTCCCTGCATCCTTTAATGTAACAACAGAAGAGGCTATCACCTACTGCCAAGCAGAAACGGTAGTGGTGCATACCGGTGAATAAACGTAAAAAACTCCACCCGTGAGGGTGAAGTTTTTGTCGCTTATTCGGCCTCTTTTTCCTCTTCCGCCTCTTCCACAGGGGGAGTCCAAGGCTCCATCTTTGCCACGCAGCGGTTGATGTTTTTTCCCGAGAGGTAGAACTTCCGCTCGTAGTCCGTCATGACACCCACGGGGCCATCAGCGTGGAGATCGCGGGTCACCTCATGGAGAGACCAGCCGAACTGGGGGATCTCCTCCACCGACCACTCGAAGAGCTTATCATTGTCGGTCTTGAAGTGGATTTCGCCCGCAGGGGAGAGAACCTTGCGGTACTCATTGAGGAAATTATGGTGGGTCAGGCGGCGCTTGGCCTGATTCTTCTTAGGCCACGGGTCGCAGAAGTTGATATAGATGCGGTTTACCTCGCCGCCATCGAACATCTCGCTGAGCTTCGCCGCGTCGCCGTCGATGAAGTAGACGTTCTTCAGTCCCGCCTCGCGGGCGCGCTCCATGGCTACCACCATGGCATCGGGGACTTTCTCCACAGCGATCAGCAGCACATCGGGCTCGGCGGAGGCGGTGTCCACCGTGAAGCGACCCTTACCGCAGCCCAGCTCCAAACGCACCTCTTTGGCCTCGGGCATAAGGTCATGCCAGTGACCCTTTTGGGCGCAGGGATCAGCAATGAGCCAGTCGGCACAGGCAGCCATTCTCGGCTCTAAATTCTTCTTTTTACGCATCCGCATGGGCTTGTCCTCCACTGATTTTCTCGGGTTATCATACCATAAGTTTGTCCCCTGTGCAAACCCTAAATTTTCCCATCCGTGATACCGCTGAATGCTACATTCAAAATGTGCAAAGAACATGCAAAAGTTTTGTGAGAAGTCCCAAAAAAGAAAAAGAGGGTCACAGAGGGCTTGATAAAATTTAGACGATGTACTATAATGTAACCTGTATGAGGACGAGTGCGCCCATTGGTCAGAAAACGGCCTCGCGCACCCTGTGAAATGCGAGTTTAGGAGGAGCAACCATGACGAATGTTTTGTTAGAAAAGAAGGGAAACATCGCTGTTGCTACCATCAATCGTCCCAAGGCTCTCAACGCGCTGAACAGCGAGGTTCTGGCCGATCTGGGCGAGCTGGTGGAGATCGTCAAGGCTGACAGCGAGATCCGCGCTCTGGTAATCACCGGCAGCGGCGAGAAGGCCTTTGTGGCCGGCGCCGACATCGGTGAGATGAGCACCCTGACCGTGGCTGAGGGCGAAGCCTTCGGCAAGAAGGGCAACGATGTGTTCCGCGCACTGGAGGTGCTGCCTGTCCCCACCATCGCCGCCATCAACGGCTTTGCACTGGGCGGCGGCTGCGAGTTGTCCATGTCCTGCGATATCCGTATCTGCTCCGACACCGCTGTGTTCGGTCAGCCCGAGGTGGGTCTGGGTATTACCCCCGGCTTCGGCGGCACTCAGCGTCTGGCACGTCTGGTGAGCCCCGGCATGGCAAAGCAGCTCATTTACACCGCCAAGAACATCAAGGCCGATGAGGCACTGCGTATTGGTCTGGTGAACGCTGTCTATCCCGCCGAGGAGCTGATGGCTGCCGCTGAGAAGATGGCTGAGACCATCGCCAAGAACGCACCCATCGCCGTCCGCGCCTGCAAGAAGGCCATTAATGAGGGTCTTGAGCTGGGTATGGATGACGCCATCGTGCTGGAGGAGAAGCTGTTCGGTTCCTGCTTCGAGACCGCCGATCAGGTGGAGGGCATGAGCGCCTTCCTGGAGAAGCGTAAGCACGAGCCCTATCAGAATAAGTGAGTTAATTAACAGGGCTATCGCTTTCCCAAGCGGTACACCTGATGATTAAAATGGGAAAACCAAAAAATATATTAGGAGGAACGAACATGAAAGTAGCAATTTTTGGCGCCGGTACTATGGGCAGCGGCATTGCTCAGGTCTTCGCCGCTAAGGGCCACACCGCTCTGCTGTATGCTTCCAGCGTGGCAAGTGCACAGCGTCATAAGGACAAGCTGTATGCTTCCCTCAACAAGAAGGTTGCTAAGGGCAAGATGGCACAGGAAGCTGCTGATGATCTGATGAGCCGCGTGCTGGTCGAGGAGTTCGAGGCTGCCGCTGATGCCGATCTGGTCATCGAGTGCGTTGCTGAGAATATGGAAGTCAAGAAGGAGCTGCTGGGTCGTCTGGATGCTATCTGCAAGGAAGAGGCTATCTTCGCATCCAACACCTCTTCTCTGTCCATCACCGAGATGGCTCAGGGTCTGAAGCACCCCTTCGTTGGTATGCACTTCTT
>JAZQMH010000172.1:0-4496 GCA_045543255.1 Vescimonas sp. | reverse complement strand
TCCAAAGGAAGTTCCCGTAAGAAAAGAGATAAGGGAGCAGAGGACGAACGTGGCGAGGATCATAATGTGGGGCTTGCACAAGGTCGCGGCATGATAGACGATGTAGGGGATGACGCCGGCGGACCGCCACGAGGCGGTGATCATACCGATCATAATAAAGATCAGCAGCACATTTTTCGCGGACATAATGCCGCGCCATGCCATTTGCAGCGTCTCCTTTACCGTATAGCGGCGGGACAGGGAGTAGCCGGAAAACAGGAAGAAGCCGAAAATCAGCGCAAAAAGCACGCTTTTTCCTAAAATAAGGCACAGCACCAGTGCCGCGGCAAACACCGCCAGCACGAGCATTTCTATCATTTCCTGTCCCTCCTTATCTCTTTTGGAATCATGTTACGTTACTGAAAATCTGCCGCAGAAAAAGCAGCCCTACTAAGGGCTGCTTTTTCGCATTCATAAGGCTTACTTCTTGTTGTAGACCTCAATGCCCTTCTTAAGGATCTCCATGGCACGGGCCAACTTCTCGCTTTCGATGACATAGGCCATGCGAATTTCATTTCCACCCTTGCCGGGGGTGGCATACATGGGGGCGGCGGGGGCGAACATCACCGTTTCACCGTTGTCGTCGAACTCCTCCAGCAGCCACTGCTGGAACTTGTCGGTGTCATCCACAGGCAGCGCAGCCATCACGTAGAACGCACCGCCGGGAATCTCAAAGACGACGCCGGGGATCTCTGCCAGCTTGCTGCACAGGGTGTCGCGGCGCTTCTTGTACTCCTCGCGGACAGCGGCGAAGTACTCGGGGCCTACGTTGTAGAGATTGGCAGAGGCCACCTGATCCAGCGTTGCTACAGACAGTCGTGCCTGACAGCACTTCATAGCTTGACCCAGCAGCTCGTGATTCTTGGTGATGATGCAGCCGATACGGGCACCGCAGGCGGAGAAACGTTTGGACACGGTGTCCACCACGATGATGTTATCGGAAGCTACATCAGCAAACTCGCCGAAGGACTGGAGTGCCTCGCCGCCATAGACGAACTCTCTGTAAGCCTCGTCGCCAATGAGGAAGAGATTGTGCTTCTTAGCCACATCCACCAGCATCTCCATCTCCTCGTGGGTAATCACCACGCCGGTGGGGTTACCGGGGTTGGTAACCATGATGGCGCGGGTGTTCTCATTGATGAGGGCCTCGATCTTGCTGCGATCGGCGTAGTGGTAACCCTCCTCGGGACAGGTGGGGATGGGGGTAATGGTAGCGCCGCACAGGTGTACCATGGTGTTGTAGTTGGGATAGAAAGGCTCGGGGATCATGATCTCGTCGCCGTCATCGAGGATGCACTGCATGACGATAGACAGGGCTTCGCTGCCGCCGGCGGTAATGAGGATCTCATCCTTGGCAAAGGGCATATCGAGATCGGCGTAGTACTTCTGAATCGCGTCGATCAGCTCGGGCACACCGGGGGAGGGAGCATACTCCAACACCGGCTGGGAGAAATTGCGTACAGCCTCAAAGAAGGCTTCCGGAGTTTCCACATCGGGCTGGCCGATATTTAGATGATAGATGTTGATGCCGCGTGCTTTGGCTGCTTGCGCATAGGGGTGGAACTTGCGCATGGGGGACAATCCGCACTTCTGGATCTTACTGGAAAATTTCATAGCTGCCTCCTTTTTTACTGTTACAGGGATGTTTCTTATATACGGGCAAGCCGCTTTTTCCCATTATTTTACTCCGTTTTTTTCTGAATGCAAGATGTATAAAGAAATTTTATAGAAATCATTAAGAAAACGAAAAAGCTCCCCCTGCTTCGGCAGAAAAGCAGGGGGGAGACTCATGTGTTTGATGGTCACTTTTATTGCTCCAGCAACGAGTTGATCAGCGGTGCCAACGCTTGTTTTTTACGCTTGAAGTAGACAAGGTAGTTTTTATAGAGAATGGGGTGCTTGTTGTAAGTACAATCGATCATTTCCAGTGTGCCGTCCGCCAGCTCCTTCTCGATGATGGTGCTTTGCAGCAACCCAATGCCGAGACCCGACTTTACCAGATCGAGGTAGAGACTGGGGTGATCGGAGGTAATGTGGCTGTGCAGCATGTACAGAGATTCCTCCACCAGCTGTGAGGCGACACCGGCATAGGCGGGACGGATCAGCGGCGGCTTTACATCAGAAGAGAGGAAATCCCCCTGTGGAGGCAGCTGCATCTTCGGCGAGGCCACCAGATACAGTTCCTCTTGGAAATAAGGTACATATTCCACATCCGGGTTCGGCGGCGTGGTATACACCACACCTAAGTCCACCACATTTTCCACAAGGCTTCGATAGGTGGAGGCCGAGTCGTTACGCAGCAGATCCAGCATGAAATCCGGCGTTTCCTTACAGAAATCCAGCACCGTTTTCCGCAGCGGGCCGAAATCCCAGCAGGTGACAGGGGCAGAGATGGTCAAGCGCCGCATTTGTGACTCGTAGCCGCGGACAAACTCCTGACATGCCGCCATGGAGCGAAACAGCTGCATGGCATAGGGGAAAAACTGCATTCCCATTGCCGTCAGCTCCACCTGTTTATTACTGCGTACAAAGAGAGGAAACTTCAGTTCATCCTCCAATGCCTTCAATCGCACCGAAACGGTAGGCTGCGAGACAAACAAAATATCGGCAGTTCGGCTGAAGCTGCGTGTTTCAGCTAATGTAATAAATGTTTTCACCATTTCTGCTGTCATATTTGCAGTTCTCCTCTATTGTTTTGTCGTATTATACAATGTTTTGAGGTGATATTCCAATTGTATACTGTATTTTTTCTCTTTTCAATACAGTTTTACTATTAAATATTTTAATATATGCGATTTAATAATACTATTGTACATTTTTTAACAAAACTGCTATGCTTAAGTCATGAATTTGGCGAAAGTGCCAAATAGATATTATGGAGGTACTGATTATGAAACCTGAAGTGATGGAATGGACTCATATTGTACGTCCCGGCGCAGATGACTGCCACTACCGCAGCTACCTGGTCTCCGGCGCACGCCTGGTCCAGTATGTTACCGATTGCCTCGCCTGCCTCAGCAGCGTGCGCGAAGGCACCGGCGGCCTCGTCGCCAATGTGAACGCGAACTTCCGTGTTGAAGTCCATGCCATGGACGAGCTGGTCATTAAGCTGAAGCTGGTCAAGACCGGCAACACCTCTCGTGTGTATGGCTTCACCGTTGATAAGACCATCGAGTACGCCAACGACGGCACCGCCACCGCCAAGGTGCTGGATGAGCCTCTCCGCGCTGTTGACGGCGAGGTTATTCTGGTGGTCAAGCCCCACTAATTCCTTTGGATTCCACTGCGAAGTATTGCAGTTGTTTCATCTAAAACCCCACACAATATTTTGAAAGGACGGTAAGAACAATGAAAAAGTTTTTTGCTCTGCTTCTGGCCATGATGATGGTCCTGTCCCTCGTCGCCTGCGGCGAAAAGGCTCCTGCTGCTGATGACGGTGCAGCCGATGGCGATGCTGTTGTCGAGGTTTCCGGCAATCTGGTTATGGGTACCGGCGGCGTGTCCGGCACTTGGTATCCCATGGGCGGCGTGATGTGCGGCGCTATGTCCAAGGATAAGCTGAATGTTACTGTTCAGGCTTCCGGCGGCGGCGTCGAGAACGTCCGCACCATTCTCTCCGGCGAGCGTGATCTGGGTCTGGCCGGCGGCGATGTCGCTTACTATGGCTATGCCAGCATGTACGACTTCGAGGGTCAGGACGGCTCCAAGCTCCGTTCCCTGGCTGCTTTCTCCCCCATGCAGTCTCAGCTGGTGGTCCGCGCTGACAGCGGCATCAACTGCATCGCTGACCTGAAGGGCAAGGCCGTTGGCTGCGGCGCTGTCGGTTCCGGTGACGAGCTGGCCATCCGTGGTCTGCTGGGCACTGTCGGCCTGAGCTATGACGATATTGACGAGTACCTGCTGAGCGTTGCTGAGCAGAGCACCATGTTCAAGGATCGTAAGCTGGACGCTATGTACCTGACCGCTTCTGCTCCTACCTCCGGCGTGCTGGATGCTGCCTCTCAGGCTGACTGCGCTCTGGTTCCCATCACCGGCACCGAGCGTGACAACATCCTGGCTGAGTTCCCCTTCTTCAAGGCTACCACCATCCCCACCAGCGCTTACTCCTTCCTGGAGGCCGACGCTGAGACCATCGGTCTGGACACCATCCTGCTGTGCTCCGCTGATCTGAGCGATGAGGTCGTCTATGCTCTGCTGGAGAACATGTATGCCAATGTCACTGACGTGCAGGCTGCCCACGGTTCCATGGCTAACTTCACCATGGAGAGCGCTTGCGCCGGTGAGTTCGCTGTGCCTCTGCATCCTGGTGCTGTGAAGTTCTATCAGGACAACGGCGTGATGTGATCGCATCTGCGAAAACTTAACGGTTTGCTAACTACTTAAATCGGTAAATTACCCTGCCGCCGGAGGAATTTTCCCAATTCCTTCGGCGGCAGCCACACCCAATTCCTATGGAG
>JAZQMH010000171.1:0-5557 GCA_045543255.1 Vescimonas sp. | reverse complement strand
AGCATCGCGCAGTGCGCCGTTTGCCATGCGGGAGAGGAGCTCTGCACCATCGGCGGTGAGGGTGATGCCCTCGGCCTCGGCAATGGTCAGCAGCTGACGCTCCATATCCCGTGGCAGGATGCGCTTGAAGGCGAACCGCTGGCAGCGGGAGAGGATGGTGGCAGGGACTTTATGAAGCTCGGTGGTGGCGAGGATGAAGAGCAGATGTGCAGGGGGCTCTTCCAAAATCTTCAGCAGGGCATTGAACGCCTCGCGGGTCAGCATGTGTACCTCGTCGATGATGTACACGCGCTTGCGGAGGACGGCGGGGGTGTAGATGGCCTCTTCCCGCAGTGCGCGGACATAGTCCACACCGCTGTTGGAGGCGGCATCCAGCTCCGTCACGTCCAGCGCTGTGGCACTGTCGATGGCGCAGCAGGCCTCACACTGGCAGCAGGGTGCGCCGTCAATGGGGCTTTCGCAGTTGACTGCCTTGGCTAAAATGCGGGCGCAGGTGGTCTTGCCTGTGCCGCGTGTGCCTGTGAAGAGATAGGCGTGGGAAGTGTGCCCCGTAGCCACCTGGCGGCGGAGGGTATCGGTAATGTGGGCTTGTCCCACCACCTCGTCAAAGGTGCGGGGACGCCATTTGCGGTACAATGCCTGATACACGGGTGACACCTCCCTGCATGATAATAAAGAAAATAAGTCCTCCACACACGGCTACAGAACCGGCACCCTCGCGGCACATGGTGATCCCTCTTAATGCTGCTCGGTTCCCCGCCTGACATGATTCGTGGGCATCCATTGCGCGAGACCGGCTCCGCAGCCGTCTGCGGAGGACTCTTTCCCTATTCTACACCAAAAGTTTCATCTTGGCAACCATGAGTTTTCCCCAAGAGGCTTGCTTTTTTGCAAAAAAGGGCTATGATATAAGTGATAAATTCTGCGCGGACATCACCGCGCTTGCAAAGAAGGGTTAGCTATGACAAAAATTGATATTATTTCCGGTTTCTTGGGTGCAGGTAAGACCACCCTCATTAAGAAGCTGCTGAAGGAGGCCTTCGAGGGCGAGAAGCTGGTACTCATTGAAAATGAGTTCGGCGAGATCAGCATTGACGGCGGCTTTTTGAAGGAGAGCGGCGTGCAGGTGTCGGAGATGTCCTCCGGTTGCATCTGCTGCTCCTTGGTGGGCGACTTTGCCACGGCACTGAAGGACGTGAAGAAGCAGTTCTCCCCCGACCGCATCCTCATTGAGCCCTCCGGCGTGGGTAAGCTCAGCGACGTGATCGCGGCGGTGGAAAAGACGGTGGCGGAGGAGCCCGACATGTGCCTCAACAGCTACACCACCGTGGCGGACGGTGTGTAGGTGAAGATCTTCATGAAGAACTTCGGCGAGTTCTATAACGATCAGATCGAGGCCGCAGGCACCATTATCCTGTCCCGCACCCAGAAGCTTTCGCAGGAAAAGCTGGAGACGGCGGTTGCCCTGCTCCGTGAGAAGAACGGCGATGCCGCCATTATCACCACCCCTTGGGATGAGTTGGACGGCAAGACCATCCTCACCGCCATCGAGAAGGTGTCTATGGCAGAGAAGATGATGGAGGAGATGCACCATCACCATGAGCATCACCATCATCACCATGACGAGGAGTGCGACGATCCTCATTGCGAGTGCCACCATCATCATGACCATGACCACGAGCATGAGCATCATCACGACCACGATTACCACGAGCATCATCACCACGATCACGATGAGCACTGCTGCCACGATCATGACCATGAGCATCACCACCATCACCACGATGGGGAGTGCGACGATCCCCACTGCTGCTGCCACGACCACGATCATCACCATCACCATGCCGACGAGGTGTTCACCTCTTGGGGCACAGAGACGGTGAAGGTCTACACCGAGAAGCAGCTGGAGACCATCCTTGCGGCACTGGACAGCGGCGAGTACGGATCTGTCCTCCGCGCCAAGGGCATCGTCCCCGCCGAGGGCGGCAAGTGGCTCCACTTCGACTACGTGCCCGAGGAGCATGAGGTGCGCTTCGGTGCAGCCGACTATACGGGTCGCCTCTGTGTCATCGGTGCACAGCTGGATGAAGGCAAGCTGGCGCAGCTCTTTGCCCTGTAAGAGGTGACAAGATGGATATTCCTGTTTATCTCATTGCCGGTTTTTTAGATGCCGGCAAGACCGAGTTTATTACTGGCATCCTGCAGGATGGCTTTGCCCGTGAGGATCGCACCTTGCTCCTTATCTGCGAAGAGGGCGAGAACGAGTATCCCGCCGCGGCACTGGGCAACGTCTTCACCTACAAGATCGAAGACCCCGAGGAGATGACCCCCGCTCTTTTCAAGAAGCTGGAAAAGCAGTATAAGCCCAAGCAGGTCATTATTGAGTATAACGGTATGTGGGCCATTGAGCCTCTTTATCGTAACGGTCTCCCCGCCAACTGGATCCTCTATCAGATCATGACGCTGGTGGATGCCACCACCTTCGAGATGTATGTCAAGAACATGGGGCAGCTGATGATGGAGAAGATCATGAACGCCGACCTGCTGATCTTCAACCGCTGCAATGCGGAACTGCGTGCCATGCTGCGCGCCCGCAATGTCCGCATGGTGAACCGCCGCGCCGACATCTATCTGGAGAACGATGACGGTACCAGCGAGGAGTATGTTACCCCCGATATGATGCCCTTCGACCTGTCCACCGGTCACTTGGATGTGCCCGATGAGGACTACGGCGTGTGGTACGTGGATTTGATGGACAATACCGCCCGTTACGATGGTATCACCGTGAAGTTCAAGTCCATTATGTGCCACTCCAAGAAGTTCAAGGGCGTTCACTGTCCCGGTCGCTTTGCCATGGTCTGCTGCGAGGACGATATGCAGTTCTTGGCACTGGTCTGTCGAGGCGAGGGCTTGGAAAAGTTCAAGGATCGGGAGTGGGTGGAGCTGACCGCCACTGTGAAAAACGAGGTCTGCGACGCCTACCAAGGCCCGGGCCCTGTCCTCTACGTGACGGACATCCACAAGTGCGACAAGCCCAAAGAGGAAGTCGTGAGTTTTTAATCAATAGACAGGGCGGACGCAAGTCCGCCCTGCTGTAATTGAAGGAGAGAATATGAAAAAACTGATTGCCCTGCTGTTGGCAGTGGTGATGATGCTGAGTCTTGTGGCATGCGGGCAGACGAGTGGCAGTGGAGCGCAGAAAGAGCAAGATTTTACCGTGCCCGAAGGCAGCGTCTGTGCTGTTTGGGTGCAAATCAACCCCGAATTTGAGTTGTACATAAATGAAAGCGGCAACATTACCGCGATGAACTGCCTGAATAAGGACGCGGAAAAGGCTTTTAAAGGCATTGATGTGACAGGAACAGATTTTGAAAGGGGCTTTCGCCTTTTGCTGGATGCTGTCTACGAAAAGGGTTTTGTAAGCAATGGCGAGATGCAGATCACATGGGGTGTATCCAGACTGACAGATGAGGCTTTTGATGATGCTGTCATCGTAGATGGCTTTGCCAGAGCAACGGAGTCCTTCAGCAATGAAAACAACCTTGGCCTTTCTGCCAGCATGAAGGCGATGGATGCCGACAAACCCAAAGTAGAAAAGGAAGTGTCGCAGAATGAGCCGACACCCCCGCCTATCGAGGAGGAGAATCCCTTCGGCCCTGATGTAGAGATTTTGGAGAGGGATGCCGATGGGCATATCACAAAGACCCGCGAGGTTGACTCTGCAGGCAGCGAAGTGTTGACCACCTATGGTACAGAGGGTCGAATCGTAGCGGTTACTACCACAAGTGCAGACGGCAGTGTTATGGAAATGAAACGCACCTACCGTTCTGACGGTACCATGAAGACCGAGGAGATCAACGACTACGCCCACAACATCCACGAACTGTGGACATACAGTGAAGACGGAAAGAGCCGCACCGCGGATGCAGGTACCTACACAAAAACCGAGACATTCCACGAGAACGGGTTGCTTGCCAGCTATGCCTGTCAGGCAAAGTCCGGATACGATCTTGGCGACAGAACATATGAAAAATATACCTATGATGAAAACGGTCAAACGTTGACCCATCATATCATCCGCACCAACGGTGCCCACATAAAGAGTACCTACCACAGCGAGAACGCCTTTACCATGGTGGTGGAGGTGAATGGTGTGGTGGATCACACGGAATACTGGGTGGGTAACGACCACATTGGCGGTATTGATTCCAATGGCAACCCCTATGGCATCACACACGCAGAATATTCCGGCAACGGCAGCGGCGGCACTGTGGGCGTGGGATAAGAAAAGAAACATAAGGAGAAGAATTACTGTGAAGAAGTTTATAACACTGCTGCTGGCAGTAACGATGACGCTGAGCCTTGTAGCTTGCGGTAACAAGACAGGCGATGTGGAGAACATCGTGGTGGACGGACAGGAGACCGCTGCGGTTGACTTCCTTGTGGAGCACCTGAAAACGTATACAGCCAGCGAGGGCTATTTGGAGCGCCAGCAGATTTTTGAAACTGCCTTTGAGACAGAGGCGAAGCCTCTGACAGTGACGAGAGTCATTGAGGTTGCCGCTGACAATTTAGGTGAAAATCAGCTTTCTGTTCACTTTTTGGCGGTAAAGGCCGATTGTGACTGGGGAAAGAACGATTCTGAGTTCTTCTCCAATATTCTGCTGATCGTGGATTATGAGACGGGTGAGGTGTACGACGAATTTGTTGCTGATCCCTCTTGGGCAGATAGGAATGGTACCAAGGAGCAGGAGATTTTCTACATGCTTAATGGCCCTCTCTGCGGTGATGGCTACAAGAGCGGCACCATTATTGTGGACAGTGAGACCCGCATTGAGCTGCCCAAGGAAGATGTGGCAGCGATCAATGCCGCACTGAATGGATAAAAATCACACAAAGAAAAAAGCTTCGCCTTATGGCGAAGCTTTTTTCTTTGATAATTCTTTATGACGCCCAAGTTCTCACAGCACCAAGGAAGGTGCAGCGTACACGCGGGCGGCGTATTCCTGATCGAGAAGATACAAACCACGGGGATCGCCGCCAAAGAGCTTGTAGCGGCTGATCATGGAGTCGGCGTTGTCCTCCTCCTCGGCCTGCTCCTTCACGAACCAGTCAAGGAACTGCATGGTGCGGAAATCCTTGGCCTCATAAGCCTCGTGATAGAGGTCGTTAATGAGGGAGGTGACATAGCGCTCATGCTCGGCGGCAGCCACCAGCGGATCGATGACGGAAGCATACACCTTATCGGGCTTATCGATGGCCTCGAGGGTGATCTTCAGGCTGTTCTGCTGCATATACTGCATGAACAGCAGCGCGTGGTCACGCTCCTCCTGCGCCTGAATGTTATAGTAGTTGGCATAGCCGTCCAAGTCCAGTTCGTCATAATAGTTGGACATATCCAAATAGAGGTAGGCGCTGTAGAATTCCTTATTGATCTGCTGATTCAGCAGGGCGGCGATTTTCTCATTCATAGTGTTTCTCCTTCCTCTGTGTCGAGCTGTAAATAAGGGTCGTAGGGTCTATGTGCCGCCCACCCCGTTTCTCCTCGGGTAAAACG
>JAZQMH010000170.1:0-3915 GCA_045543255.1 Vescimonas sp. | reverse complement strand
TGGAGAACAGGGCCGTCGGGGGCATCGAAATCCACCTTCTCCAGCTCCACGCAGCTCAGGCCGATGGGGTTGGGACGGAAGGGGGAGCGGGTGGCAAACACGCCCAAGCGGCGGGTGCCCCCCAAGCGGGGCGGGCGCACCGTAGGCGACCATTTTTCCCCGTTGCGGTCAAACTGCCACAACAGCCACAGGTGGGAAAATCCCTCCAAGCCACGCACCGCCTCTACGCTGCGGAATTGGGGCTCAAAGACGATCTTCGCCGCCGTGTCCACCAAGCCGCTTTGCCGCGGGACACCGAATTTCTCACCGAAAGGGGTGGAAATGCGGGCGATAATATGCAGCGCTACCTTATCCATGTTATCTGTCACGGTAGCCCGAGTCTGTCAGATGGGCTTGAATGTCCTTGGGCAGCATGCAAAGACGGACGATCTGTCCTGCTACCACCAGCACCAAGTAGGCGATGACGATCCACACATTGTGGATCTTGGAGGTCAGCAGGAACATCACCACCAGCGCCAGCAGCAGCAAAACGTTGATGCGGCTGCTGCGGGCCTCAATGTCCATCAGCTCCTCGGACTTGAGATAGACCACCTTATCGTAAGAAAAGCGGGTCTTGGTGGCGGTGTTGTTATAGAGATTTTTTGTAAAGTACTGCCAGCGTGTCAGTTTCAGCTGGGCTTCACGCCGTTTTCCCATAGCTTATTCTCCTTTATTCTCGTCCTCGCCTTCGATTTCGGCTTCTTCCTTCTCGGTGAGCGCCATGGCGATGACGCGGTCGCCCTCTTCCTTAAAGCGCATAACGATGACGCCCTGTGTGGCGCGGCCCGTGGCGCGGACGCTGTCCACCGCCGTACGGATCATGACGCCGCTCTCGGTGACCAGCAGCATATCTTCGCTGCCGTCCACGATCTGCATGCCGATAACGCCGCCTGTTTTCTCGGTGACCATGTAGTTCTTGATACCGATACCACCACGGTTGGTGATGCGGTATTCCTCCACCGCCGTCTGCTTGCCGAAGCCAAGTTCCGTGACGGAGAGGACGAACTTGCCCTCGGGAGCCTTGGCAGCGCCGATGACATAGTCGCCCTCGCGGAGGCGGATACCACGGACACCCACAGCGTCGCGGCCCATGGTGCGGACATCGTTTTCATCGAAGCATACCGCCATACCGTCGTGGGTGGCGATGAGGATGTTCTGCTGCCCGTTGGTCTCGATGACAGCCACCAAGCTGTCGCCCTCGTCGAGGCGCAATGCGCGGAGACCGTTCTGACGGATGTTGCGGAAAGCGGACACCGCCACACGCTTCACCGTACCGTTTCTCGTCACCATGGTCAAACGCATGGTGTCGATCTCGTCCTCGTTGGTATCGCTCTGACGGAAGTGGAGCATAGCCTGCACCCGCTCGTCCGTCTCGATCTGCAAAATATTGACCAAGGCGATACCACGGGCGGCACGGCCGCTCTCGGGGATCTGATAGCCCTTCTTACGGTAGACCTTGCCCGTATCGGTGAAGAAGAGGATGCTGTCGTGGGTAGAGGCGGTGAACACGTCGCAGACGTAGTCCTCGTCGCGGGTGGTGATGCCCTTCTTACCCTGTCCGCCCTTACCTTGGGCCGCATATTCGCTGACAGGCGTGCGCTTAATGTAGCCGTTTTTGGTAAGGGTAAAGACGCACTGCTCCTCCTCAATGAGATCCTCGATGTCGAGGTCGTCCTCCACATCCTGAATCTCCGTCTTGCGCTCGTCGCCGTACTTGTCGCGGATCTCGGTGAGCTCGTCCTTCAGCACGCCGCGAAGCATTGCCTCGCTGCCGAGAAGCTCCACATAGTAGGCGATGCGCTTTTCCAGCTCGTCGTACTCGTTTTGCAGCTTCTCGCGGTTAAGACCCTGCAGGGCGATCAAACGCATATCGCAGATGGCCTGTGCCTGCACCTCGGAGAGGTTGAAGCGCTCCATCAGGTTATCCTTAGCGTTATCGTAGCTGGTGCGGATGATCTTGATAACTTCGTCGATGTTATCCTGCGCGATCAAGAGGCCTTGCAGCAGGTGCTCACGCTCACGGGCTTTCTTCAAATCGTACTGGGTACGGCGGGTGATGATCTCCAACTGGAAGGCGAGGTATTCATCAATAATGTGCCGCAGGGAAAGGATCTTGGGCTGCTTCTGATTATCCACCAGCGCCAGCATATTGATGGCGAAGCTGGTCTGCATCTGGGTCTGGGCAAAGAGGCGATTCAAGACCACTTGGGGGTTGGCATCGCGCTTGAGGTCGATGACGATGCGCATACCGCTGCGGTCGGTCTGATCGGTGATGTTGCTGATGCCCTCAAGGCGCTTATCGTTCACCTGATCTGCCATGTTCTTAATGAGCATGCGCTTATTGACCTGATAGGGCAGCTCGGAAACGATAATGCGGGTGCGGCCCTGCACCTCCTCAAACTCTGTGCGGGCGCGGAGGATCACCTTACCACGGCCCGTGGCGTAAGCAGCGCGGATGCCGCTGCGGCCCATGATAATGCCGCGGGTGGGGAAGTCGGGGCCCGTCACATGCTGCATTAAATCATAGAGGGTAGCCTCGGGGTTATCCAGCACGCAGATACAGGCGTTGATGACCTCGGTGAGGTTATGGGGAGGGATGTTGGTAGCCATACCCACGGCGATACCGCTGGAGCCGTTCACCAACAGATTGGGAAAGCGGGCGGGCAGCACACGGGGCTCTTTACGGGTCTCGTCAAAGTTAGGGTCCCAATCCACCGTCTCTTTTTCGATGTCGCGGAGCATTTCGCCAGCCATTTTGGCCATGCGGGGCTCCGTGTATCGGTAGGCGGCAGGGGGATCGCCGTCCACAGTACCGAAGTTACCGTGACCGTCAATGAGCTGATAGCGCATGGAGAAGCTCTGTGCCAAACGCACCAAAGCATCGTACACGCTGGCGTCACCATGGGGATGGTAACGACCCAGCACGTCACCAACGGCGGTAACGCTCTTACGGTGGGGCTTATCGTAGGTGAGGCCGTCCTCGTGCATGGTGTAGAGAATGCGGCGGTGGACGGGCTTCAAGCCATCGCGGACATCGGGCAGGGCGCGACCCACGATGACGGACATAGCGTACTCGATGTAGGAGGTCTCCATCTCCTTTACAAGCTCGCTTTTGACGATTTTTTGCTCGGGATAGCGCAAAGATTCGGGATCGTAGTCCACATTTTTATGTGCCATTGTCTTCGGTGACCTCCTTTCTTAAAAGTCGAGATTCACGGCGTATTTCGCCTTTTCTTCAATGAATGCCTTGCGGGGCTCTACCTTCTCGCCCATCAGCACCGTAAAGACCTCGTCGGCGCGGATGGCATCCTCCAGCGTGATCTGCTTGAGGGTGCGGGTGGTGGGATCCATGGTGGTCTCCCACAGCTCGGAGGGGTCCATCTCACCGAGACCCTTAAAGCGGGAGATCTCCACCTTGGCGTTGGGGTTGTCGCCGCGCATCTCTGCGGAGACACGATCGCGCTCTTCATCGGAGAAGGCAACGCGGGTTGTCTTGCCGCGGGTCAGTTTGTAGAGGGGCGGCACAGCGGCATAGACGTAGCCCTGCTCCAACAAGGGACGCATGTAGCGGAAGAAGAAGGTCAGCAGCAACGTACGGATATGGCTGCCGTCCACGTCGGCATCGGCCATAATGATGACCTTGTGATAGCGGAGCTTATTGACATCGAACTCCTCGCCGAGACCTGCGCCCAGCGCAACAATGACGGGCTGAAGCTTATCATTGCCGTAAACCTTGTCCGCACGGGCTTTTTCCACGTTCAGCATCTTACCCCACAGAGGTAAAATGGCCTGGAAACGGGAATCACGGCCCTGTGTTGCGCTGCCGCCTGCGGAGTCACCCTCGACGATGTAGAGTTCGGTCAGTTCGGGATTGTT
>JAZQMH010000169.1:0-3240 GCA_045543255.1 Vescimonas sp. | reverse complement strand
GTTTGCGGGGATTAGGATGCTTTTGCTGTTTCGCTTAGGGCGCTGTCGAGAAGACCAAGCAGTTCCAAGACGCTGCGGAAGCTCTGCTCCTGTCCTCCTTCCAGCCATGTGACGCTGCCCTGCCAGCCTGCGTTCTGCCGAAACAGAACTTTTAGGAAGAAGGTGGCCTTCTCTCCGCTGCAGACTGTTTCACAGGGGGGTGCTGCTGTTTGCTCGGGCGGGGCGGCAAAGGTGCGCCGCGCGGTGTAGGATTTGGGATGGTCTGACGCGTCCAGTATTCGTTCCATCTCCATGAGCAGCTGAATGGTGCTGCGGAAAACCCGCCCGCCATCTACTGACCGATGATATAACCTGCCTCGCAGTACGCAGTCGTCATATTGATCGATGCATACGGTGACCAGATGATCGTCGATCCATCGCTGTGCCATGGACATCGATTGCCTCCCCTCCTTTCGCAGTGGGATTCTATGGGTCATTTATAACACGGCGCGGTAACAAATTCGGTAACATTTTGAAAAAGCGCCTTCAAAAGAGAAAAAAGTTTTGTCACCAAAAGAAAACCGCCCTTGCATGGGGGCGATTCCTATGATAAGATGAGGACACAAGGACAAATGACGATGAGAGGTGGGCAAAAGGATGGTCGCCAGATTGAAAGATACGATTTTGCTGGTGGGCGGCAAGGCTGAGCGTGCCGCACTGCGTGAGATTTTCGGTGATATGTACGACACGCTGGAGGCGGAGAGCATCCGTCAAGGCGTGATGCTGATGGAGCAGAACTATGCCTGTATTGCCTGTGTGATGATGGACATCCCCAAGCCGAAGAAGGCGGAGGCAGCCATGATGATGAAGGCCTGTCTCCACGGTACGGCGGAGGAGATCCCCGTGATGGCCTTTATCCCTGAGGAGGAGAAGAGCAACGAGGCGGAGAGCGCCTTCACCATGGGTGTGTCCGATGTGGTCAGCAAGCCCTATGAGCCCGCCATGATCCGCCGTCGTCTGCAGGTCATCATCGACGCCTATCTCTACCGCTGGCAGTTGGAGCGTGCCGTGGCGGAGCAGAGTGAGACTATCCGCCGCGCCAATCAGGTGATGATGGATGCCCTCTCCGCCATTATCGAGCACCGCAGCACCGAGTCGGGCAAGCACGTGTTGCGTATCCGCAGCTTTACCCGCGTATTGCACAAAGAGGTGGCGAAGCACTATCCCGAATATAACCTTACAGAAGAAACCATCGGCGCCATTGCCTCGGCGGCGGCGCTCCACGATATTGGCAAGATCTCCATCCCCGATGACATCCTCAATAAGCCGGGACGGCTGACGGCGGAGGAATTTGAGGTGATGAAGACCCACACCACCGTAGGCGGCGAGCTGGTGCAGCAGCTGGAGGGCAGCGGCGACGAGGAATATCTCCGCTATGCCTACAATATTGCCATGTATCACCATGAGCGGTGGGACGGGCGTGGCTACCCCGCAGGACTGAAGGGGGATGAGATCCCCGTCTGCGCACAGGTGGTGGGTATCGCCGATGCCTACGATGCTCTGACGACGGAGCGCTCCTATAAAAAGGCCTTTCCATGCGCCACGGCGGTGAACATGATCTTAAACGGCGAGTGCGGCGCCTTCTCCCCCGAGCTGTACGAGTGCTTCAAGCGGGTGCGGGGTGAGTTTGCCAAGCTGGCTGTTCGTTACGCCGACGGGTATTCCCCCAAAAACGACAACATCGCCGCGCCGCTGCCCAAGCCCCTGTGGCGTAAGGAGACGCTGGACAGCGCCCAGATGGCCCAGATGAAGTATCAGACGCTGCTGCACCATATGGGCGACACCATGATCGAGATGAATCTGGACGATCAGGTGTACCATGTGGTGTATAACCCCTACGCGGTGGCAGAGCCCATGACGGGCAAGCGGAACGTGGGGGCGCTGCTGGAGCAGCTTTTGGAAAATGTTCACCCCGAGGATGCCGCCGCTGCGGTGGAGCTGCGGGAGTGCATCGATGGGGCGTTCTTCACCTCGGAGCTGCGGCGCAAGCAGGTGTATCTGCGGTTTTTTGAGGGGGCGGAAAGAAGCTATCACCCCTATCGCGTGACGCTGCTGCGGCTCAACACCAAGAACGCGCAGCAGCGGATGGCCCTGTTGGTGCTGCACCAGATGGTCAACGAAGCAGAGGTCTGCAGCTTCGGTAAAAAGGAGACCCTTTCTGACGATGTCCGTTCCTCGCCCGCTCTTCAGGGACTCCTCAGTACCGCCCTGCGCTGCTGCTGCGATGGGGAGATGACCCTGTGCGGCGGCGAGGGCGAGCTGTACTACCTCACGAGCTATACCCCCGAAGAGATCGCCGCGCAGTTCGGCGGCAGCTATCTTGCCATGGTATACGAGGAGGATCGTCTCGTTTTCTCCGCCGCCATGTTAGGATTGCAGGAGAACCTCTCCCGCGGCGAGATCGAATATCGCCTCAAGTGTAAGGACGGCTCGGTGCGGTGGGTGCTGGATAAGTGCCGCGCCTATCTGGAGGAGGATGGTCAGGTCTTCCTCTACCACGCACTGACGGACTATACCCGCATTAAGGACAACTACCGCAATTATGAAGAGGACATTCAGCGCAACCGCGCCATTATCGAGATGTCCAACAGCATCGTCTTTGAGTGGGATATGGCAAACGACACCATGTACTGCTCCCCCAAGTGGGAGGAGCATTTCGGCTACGCACCCATCTCCAAGAATTACGGCTCCCAGATGGGCATTGCCACCCATTTCCATCCCGATGATCTGCCTGTGGTGCGGGAGGCCATCCGACAGGCCACGGAGGAACACGGCGATGTAGCCATCGACGTGCGTATCGCCGACAGCAACGCCAAGTATCTCTGGACACACATCAGCGGCACGGTGCAGCTGGATGAGACGGGAAAGCTGAAGCGGATCATCGGCATTTTGCAGGATGTGGACGCGGTGAAGCGGGCGGAGTTTGCCCTCCGTGAGAAGGCGGAGCGAGATGCGCTGACCCAGCTATTCAACAAGGCCACCACCGAGCAGCTGATCTCCGATGCCATGTCCGGCGGCAGCGGTGAACTCTCGGCGCTGCTGGTGCTGGATCTGGATAACTTTAAGACCATCAACGATACCTACGGCCATCTCTACGGTGACGCGGTGCTGACGAAGGTGGGCGCTACGCTGAAGAGCCTGTTCCGTGAAAAGGACATTATCGGACGCATCGGCGGCGATGAATTCGTGGTGTTCCTGCAG
>JAZQMH010000168.1:0-9621 GCA_045543255.1 Vescimonas sp. | reverse complement strand
ACATATCGGCCAGATAGGCCTCCGCCGAGGCGTAAATGGCAGCGGGGTCATTGCTCCAGCTGCCCATACCCAAGGTGTGGCCGCCTGCCACGATGGCCCGGAGCAGATCGTCGTACTGCGGGTCGGCGGCGACGTTGCCGTTGACGAAGAAGGTGGCGGTCACGCCCTCGCTGGCCAAAATCTCAAGGATGGCCTCGGTGTTTTCCGAGGGGCCGCCGTCAAAGGTGAGGTAGGCGGTGTCGGAAGGGCGGGCGGTGGCGTTGTAGGGCTGCGGCGCGTAGAAGTCCTCATAGAGGGTCTGGTATGCCAGCGGGTCGCTGTCCAGATTCAAAATGGACTCCACCGAGGCATTGTATTCCTGCTCCAGAAGCTCTACCGCCTGCCGATAACGGTGGTGGTAGTACAACGACACGACCGTCAGCGTCAACACCAGCAGCGCGATCACCAACAAAAGCATGTTTTTATAGAATCGGACAGAGCCGATATAACGAGTTTTTTCCTCCATAGGACCCCCAAAGGTTCAGGATGTGCATAAGAATTCAAGTAATTATAGCACAAAAGCGTCCTATACACAAGGGAAAATTCACGCTATTGTGGAAAGAGGGAAACAAAAAACGGGAGAATAGGCGACTTTTGGGTCACAGGGTAAAGCGGAGCGTCCGCCGCAGCCGCTTTTCGGCGCGGGAGAGGCAGCGGGACACGGTGGAGCGGTTCACCTCCAGTTCACGGGCGATGTCGGACACAGTTTTTTCGTCGAAGAAGTGCATCCGCACCATCTCTCTCTGCCGCTCTGTCAGATCCTCCATGGCCTCGGGGAGATAGCGGCGCAAGCGGCGCAGACGCAGGCGGTTGTCCCCATGGGGAGCGAAGGGGTCGTAGGGGGTCAGGTAGCGCTCGTCAAAGGGTATATCTCTCATTGCGGTGAAAGCTCCTTTCGTAGTAGTGGGCCGTCAGCAGCTGGAGCTGGCGGCACTGGGACAGCATGGGCTGTAAATCGGCAATGCGGCGGCGCAGCTGCTGCCGCGTTTCTTCGTTTTCGGCAGCGCGCTCCATTTGCCGCAGGTGGCGGATCCGCATCCGCAGCAGATGGGCGGAATGGGCGTATTGTTGGGACAGTTCAAGCAGCGTCATCAAAAAGTCAACTCCTCGTATGTAACACACAAAAAAGAAATGAAAAAAAGAGGGAAAATGAGGCAACTTTTATGTTGACAAATTAGGTTCGGTCTGTTAATATTTATGCGTTGGTTCTTTGCTGGTGTAGCACAGTGGTAGTGCAGCTGATTTGTAATCAGCAGGTCGGGGGTTCGAATCCGTCCACCAGCTCCAAAATTTCATATGGGGGAATTCCCGAGTGGCCAAAGGGGGCAGACTGTAAATCTGTTGTCAACGACTTCGGTGGTTCGAATCCACCTTCCCCCACCAAAAATACCGATTGCCCGTCAGGGCGGTCGGTATTTTTACGTTTAAGGTGGATTCGAAAGGCGGCTCTTAGCAACAGTCCGGTGGACTGTTGCAACCGCCGTGGCTTTTCCGCAGAAAAGCGAATCCACCTTCCTCGTATTACGAAGCACCTAAGTAGTCGGTTTTTATTCTGCGCTACCTTGCGCGCGGGGTAATCTCGTGTTATAGTGGGGAAAAGAGTGGAAAAATCCCCAAAAGGAGGCGCGAGAGGATGAAAGAGGGAACGAAACAGGTGAAATTCTGCATCCATTGCGGGGCGGAGCTTCCCTCTGGGGCGAAATTCTGTCCCGATTGCGGCAAGGCGGTGGAGACCGTGCCAAAGTATTCTGCTACGGATAATCCTGTAGTGGCGGGGACGGCCTCGGTGCTGTCCGATCCGATAAAGCGCCGCGTGGCCTTCGTCGCCATTGCGGTGGTCGTTATCCTCGTGCTGGGCATCGTCTTGCTGGCAGGGGGCAGGGGAGAGGCGCCCCAAGGAGACGACCTGCCCGATGCTCCGCCTGTCAGCGACGAAGCAGAGGGAAGTGGCGAGACCATCCCGCAGGATGAGGAGCAGGAGGAAGGGCAACATGACGGACAGGAAGAAGTGATCGACCCGTCGGTGCTGCCCTATCTCATGGATGTGGATCCCTCGGGGGAATACTATCTGGCCGATGAAAAGACTGCCCTCAAGATTCGCTTTGAAGCACCCGAAGCCGACCTTTACACGGTAGCAGAGGAATATGTAGCGCTGCTGGAACAGCGGGGCTACACCGCAGAGCTTACCGAGGCTTACGATCTGCCCGAGGGCTGGTTCGGCGATGTGAAGCTGTGGACGCTGCGCCATCCCCAAGTGGAGGGTAACGCCTACGTCCGCTACGAGTGCTATCGTGATTATGACCAGTGCTACATCGACTTGGGCTGGGATGGAGAAGTCTCTTTTGGAAAGAAGTCGCTGCACCCCACAGGCGATGCCTCGGTGCTGCCCAGCTTCGACCGCTATGATCCTACCACCTGCTTCTACGAGGCCAGTGAATCCTCGGTAGGCAAGGCCATCTACGAGATTTCCCGCTATGAGGGCTATCAGCCGGTGGTGGACTATGTAGAGGCGCTGGAGCAGTACGGCTGGAACGAGGTGGACAGCAACCATGTGATCTACAACGACACGGACATCGGTGTGGTGTCCTCGTGGGAGCTGCGAAATAAGGAAGTGAAGGGCGACCTCCGCATCAAGGTAGCGGCATGGGAGGAAACTGACCGCTGCTATGTGACCTTCACCATGCCCCAAGGCTTGCAGATGGAGGGTTTCAGCCTGAACCACGGCACGGTGGATACCTCCTCCAACGTTTCTTCCGGCGGCGATGATGATTTCTACGATCGGGACGAGCCTTTTGTCCCTGAGTTTGCCAAGCTGGACTGCCTGACCTGCCGAGGTGACGGCGACTGCAATACCTGCGGCGGCGACGGCTATACCGGTTTCGGCGATGCTAAGGCCGGCTGTCGTACCTGCCACGGCGATGGCGATTGCCGCGCCTGCGGCGGAAGCGGCAAACGCTGATGCTCCATAACAAATTCCAACGCGCCTCCCCATCCGTCTTTGACGGGTGGGGAGGTTTGTCATTTTCCCTCTTTGCTTCAAGTTCCCGTTCCGTGCCCGTCCAGCCCGTTGAAACGATAGAAAGATGCGAGAAAGGGTGCATCCCGCGGCATATCCGCCGCAGATTTTGGATAGACTGTCTGTGGAAGAACAAGTTTCTTGTAAGCAAGTTGATGGTATCACAAGAATCTTGTTTTGTCAACAGGTAAATCACAAGTTTCTTGTTAAAACTCTTGACATATCCTGTCGAATTCAGTAGAATAGGGGCAAAGATACCAAGAAACTTGTAAAACGGGAGGGGAACACCATGGCATTTGGTGAGTTGCTGCGCCGCAGGAGAGAGGAGCTGGGCATCAGCCGCGATGGGCTGGCCGCCGCTTTGGGGGTGAGCCGCAGCGCCATCGGCAACTATGAAACGGGTGTGAGCTTCCCCAAGGAGGATGTGCTGCTGCAGCTTTTTAACGCGCTGGAGGTAGACCCCAACTATCTCTTCCGCGGCAGCTTCCGCCACAGCTTTTTTTGCAGCGAAAGTGAGCAGCGGTTGCTGGAGCAGTACCGCGCCCTGCCACAGGCGGCGCGGCAGACGGTGCGGGCGGTGATGGAGGGCTTCGCCACCGTGGAGCGGGAGGCGGAGCGGGATGTGCCCGCCCGCGAAAGAAGGATGATCCCTCTGTACGCCTCCCCTGCGGCGGCGGGCTTTGCCGCCCCTGTGTTCATGGAGGACTACGAGCTGCTTACCGTTACGGACGAAGTGCCTGTGGGGGCGGAGCTGGCGGTACGGATTCAGGGCGACTCCATGGAGCCCTATATCGCCGACGGCAGCGTGGTGTATGTGAACCACGACCCCTTGCAGAGCGGCGATGTGGGCATCTTCTGCGTAGATGGGGAGATGCTGTGCAAGCAGTATCATCGGGACGGGCTGGGCATGGTGTATCTCTTCTCCTTGAACCGCAAGCGTGCCGCCATGGATGTGGTGTTCCCCCCAGGCAGCGGACGGAGCCTCACCTGCTTTGGTCGGGTGATGATCCACGCGTTGCCTTTGCCTGAATAAAAAAAGAAGCCGCGCCGAAAGACTTCGGTGCGGCTTTCAAAAACGGGTGGGATATTGGAAAGCTTCCAAGAGTATCTTACACCTGCGGACGGTTGTTTGTCCATAGGAGATTTTGTCGTGCCCCGTCGAATCGCACAAAAATTTTTGTGGATTGTGAGCGTTTAGCAGAATGTGCCTAAAAGTACTTTTCAACCTTGGCAAAATGTGCTACAATGCACAAAAGGATGAAGGGAAATCCCTCCCCGACCCTTTCAGATATAAGTCCCGTAAGGCAGAAAGGAGCCAACTATGAAGTTCACATTCGCATGCAAGAAGGTCTCTCTCAGCGACAGCATCAAGGAGTATGCCGAGAAGAAGATCGGAAAGCTTGACCGCTACTTTGCTGAGGAAGCGGACGCCTTTGTGACTTTCGCCGTGGAGAAGAAGAACCGCTGTACGGTGGAACTGACGCTCCGCGCTGCCAACGGCACGCTGTTCCGTGCCCAGGAGGAGGATCCCGACGGTGATATGCGCGGTGCCATCGACGGCGCTGTCAGCTTCATCGAGCGTCGTATCCGCAAGAATAAGACCCGCCTGGCTAAGAACCTGCGTCCCGAGGCTGTCGCCCCCGAAGTCCCCGAGTTTGAGGTTGCCGAGGAGGATGTGTTCCATGTGGTACGCACCAAGCGCTTCGATGTCAAGCCCATGACCGTGGACGAGGCTATTTTGCAGATGAATCTGCTGGGCCACAACTTCTATGTGTTCCGCAACACGGCAGATGAGTCCGTTTCCGTGGTGTACGCCCGCAACAACGGCGGTTACGGCATCATTGAGACGGAGAAGAAATAAACGGAAGTATCCACCCAAAACCCCGCCAAACGGCGGGGTTTTTCCTGTTTTTAACGAAGTTTTCCCACTTTCACCCTTGCAAAGAGACGGAAAATTTGATAGGATAGGCTATCTGAGAAAAAGAGAAGAGGTTTCCACGTTATGATCGGCGTTTATGACTATACGGTGATCGCCACCTATTTGGCCACCGTTTTTGGCATCTGCGGTATGCTGCAGGCCATGGAGAACCGCCCTGTGGCGGCGCTGCTGTGCCTGTTGGCGGCGGGGCTGCTGGACACGGTGGACGGACGCATCGCCCGCACGAAGAAAAACCGCACCGAACAGGAGAAGGGCTTCGGCATCCAAATCGACTCCCTCAACGATGTGATGTGCTTTGGTGTGCTGCCTGCCCTCATCGCCTATACACTGGCCCGGGAGGAATGGCTGGGGGACGTGCCTGTGTGGTATGCCGCCACGCTGATTTTCTTCGTTTTGGCAGGTCTGATCCGCCTTGCCTACTTCAACGTGACGGAGGAGGAGCGGCAGCGCAGCAGCGCGGAGCCCCGCAAGTATTATCTCGGTCTCCCCATCACCGCCTCCACGCTGCTGTTCCCGCTGCTGTATCTGGTGGCCATGATGCCTAAGAACGGCATGGTGTCGGCTGTGGTGATGACGGTGGGACTGTTCGTGGTGGGTGTTCTCTACATTACGCCCATCCACATCCGAAAGCCCGGTCTGCCTGGCCTTGCGGCCATGGGCGTGGCAGGGGCGGCTATCGTGGCGTGGCTGGTGGCGGCGCTGGTTTAAGAGAAAAAAGAGAGCCTTGCGGCTCTCTTTTTTTGCGCTTTTTAGTCCTCCAACAGTTCAAGTTCTGCTTCATCCACGATGCGGATGGTCTTTTTACTGATGATCTCGTACATACAGGGCACCACCAACAGCGTCATCAGCGTGGCGTACAGCAGGCCGCCGATACACACCAGCGCCACGGGGCGCATGAGGGAGGTGCCTGCGTTCTGTGCCGTAGCGGTGACGATCATGCCCAAAATGGTGGTGAGGGAGGTCATCAAAATGGGGCGCAGACGGGTGACGCCCGCGTCGATGACGGCTTCGCGCCGCTCCATGCCGGCCATGCGCTGTTGGTTGATGTAGTCCACCAGCACGATACCGTTGTTGACGATGATACCCACCAGCATGACGAAGCCGATGAGGGAGATGATACTGACCTCCATACCGGCGATCAGCAGGGCGGCAAAGCCGCCGGTAAAGGCCAAGGGAATGGTGAACATGACGATGAAGGGCTCACGGAGGGACTGGAACTGGGCCACCATGATGAAGTACACCAGTACGATGCCCAGCACCAGCATAAGACCCAGCTGCCCCATGGCCTCCATGATGGTCTCGTTCTCGCCGGCGAACTCCACCGTCACATCCTCCGGCAGCGTCAGGGTACGGACGGCCTTTTCCACATCGGAGGAGACGAGGGTCACGTTATAGCCCTCGGCGATCGTGCCTGTCACCGTGAGGTGGCGGCGCTGCTGATCGTGGGAGATGGTGTTGAGGGAGACGGTCTCCTCCACCGTGGCCACATCACCCAGCAGGAAGGAATTGTCCTCCTCCACGGCGGGCTCTTCCTTCTTCTCCTCTTTCTTCTCGTCTTCTTTCTTCTCGCCGTTGGCGGTATCCTTGTCGTCGCTTTCGCCGCCCAGCATCTCCTCAAAGGCACTCATGTCCATGCTGCCCATGTCCATGCCGGACATACCGCTTATAGAGGACATGCCGCCCATAGAGCCCATGGAACTCATGCCGCCGCCCATGCCGGACATGGCGGCAACGGAGGTGTCGGGGTCGATTTTCAGCTCCAGCAGCGTTTCGCGGGTGAGGACGCTGCTTTCGTCGGCCTCGATGGTGAGGGAGTAATTCTGATTATCCAAGGTGATGTCCTGTGCCGTAGAAGCGGTGGACAGAGCCGAGGCGATCTCCAAATAGATCTGGGCCACGGTCATGCCGTGCTGCATGGCCTTGGTACGATCCACCGACACATGGAGTGCCGGCGCGGCCTCTTCCAAGCCGTCGGAGGCGGAGGCGATGCCCTCCACCTTTTCCATGGCGGCGGCAATGGATTTGGCTGCCTTCTGCAGGTGTTCCATGTCATCACCGAACACCTGAATGGACACGCCGGAGCCTGTCATCATGCTCATCATGCCGTCCATGACGTTGGTGGCGGTAACGGTACATTCCATATCGGCGCACAGGTCGTTAATCTGCCGTCCCACCTCGTTACCCGAGACGTTGTCGGGCATGGTGACATAGACGGTGGCGCTGTAACCGCCGCCGCTGAGCATGGCGGCTGCGCCGCCGCCGTCCAGCGTAGCGCCCACGGCGGTGACTTCTTCAATGGTCTGAATGCGGCGGGACACCTCGTCAACAAGGTCTTCTGCATCTTCTCTGGTGCAATTCTCCGGAAATTCCACGGAGACATTGACGGAGTTCATATCCATCTCCGGCATGAAGGTGAAGCCGCGGCCCAAGATAGCGGCGGCAGAGGAAAGCAGCAGCACAAGGGATGCCAGCAGGACAATAGCCTTATGGTTCAGAGACCAGGTGATGGCCTTGCGGTAGGCGGGCAGGACCTTGTCCAGCAGCCCTGCCTTCTTCTCGGGGATACGCCGCAGCATACCGCAGCCCATGGCGGGCACCACAGTCAAGGCCACCAGCAAGCTGGCCATGAGGGAGTAGGTCATGGTGAGGGCAAGGTCGGTAAAGAGGTCTTTCGTAAAGCCCTCCACAAACACGATGGGCAAAAAGACGCACACGGTGGTGAGGGTGGAGGAGACCACAGCGCCCGCCACCTGTTGCGCGCCGGACACAGCGGCCTGAATGACCGTTGCGCCCTTGTCGCGGAGACGGTAGATATTCTCGATGACCACCACCGAGTTATCCACCAGCATACCCACCGCCACCGCCAAGCCCGACAGGGAGATCATGTTGATGGTCACGCCAGAGAAATACATCAGCACGATGGCGAAAATGACGCTGGTGGGGATGGAGATAAGGGTAATGAGGGTGGGCCGCCAGTCCCGCAGGAAGAGAAACAGCACCACCACGGAGAACAGCGCGCCCCACAGCAGGGACGAGAGAATGGTCTCCACAATGAGGTAGATATAGTCGCCCTGATCCATGAGAGGATGGAAGTCGAGGCCGTCATATTCCTCGCTGAGCTGGGCGAGACGGCGGGTGATGTTGTCGCTGACCTCGGCGGTAGCGTAGGTGGACTGCTTGGTAAAGGTGGCGATGATGCCGTTGACGCCGTTTAATTTGGCGTAGATCTCGTCGCCGTTGTCGGTGTAGACCACCGTGGCGATGTCCTCAAGGCGAATGGGGGTCATGTCCCCCAGACCGGGATCGAAGATCACCAGTGCTTCCACCTCTTCACGGGTGGAAAGGCTGTCGCCCACGCTGACCATGTAGCTGATACCCTCGTTATCGTCGATATAGCCGGCGGGCATGGAGAAGTTCTGAGCCGTCAGCAGCTGCTCCACCATGGGCACAGACAGCATACCGCCTACATCCAGCGTGTCTTTTAAGTTCTTGCGCTCGGATTCCACCGTAGCAAGACCTTGGTCGATCTGCATCAAGGCGTCGTTGAGACGAATTTCCGCCTCGGTGAGCTGCTGCATACCGTCCATAGCTCCCACCATCATGTTGGAGACAGCATTTTTATCAGAGAGCTGATCGAGAAGCTTATCTAACTCCTTGAGGGAGTTGTTCGCCTCTTTCTCAGCGTTCTCTTTTTCTTTATCGTAATCGTACTTGTATTCGTCTTTTAATATGGCTTTCTTCTCTGCCAGACGATACTTCAAACCGGCGTTCTCTCGTTCCAGTCGAGGAATTTCATTGGGGGCAGACGCTTTCATTGCCTGCAGCGAGGTTCGCTCTCTCTGCAGCTGTGCAAGGGTAGCTTCCTCGGCGGACAACCGCTCTTCCAACACTTGGAGCTCTGCTACAGCCTCGTCATAGCCTTCTGCAGAAGAGTCGGGAAGATCTTGTTCCTGCTGCAGGACATCGGCTCGAAGATCGTTGACAACGGTTTGCTGCTTGGTGATCTCCTCGTCCATCTTGTCGAAATCAGCATCGGTAAGATCCTGTGCTCGCTTATATTCTGCGATAGATTCGCTGTTGGCATCAATGCTGGTTTGCAGACGGTCGCATTCGGCGACCAATAGTGCAATCTGTTCCTCCTCGGGAAGTGCTTCAAACTCAGCAGTTCCGTATTCCGGCGGATTCTCTACCTCCGGCGGGTTGTCCGGATCGTATTTCTGTACCTCGTCCAGCATGTCTCCGGCACTGCTTGCCATATCGGAGATTCCGCCGGCGGCGCTGTCGGCCATGTCCTCCTTGGCATCGGCGATCTTCTCCTGCGCCTCAACCACCTGCTCACGGGCATCTTTCAGGGTTTTTTCTGCATCATCCAGCAGTTTTTCTGCCTCTACCAGCATCTCGGCGCTGACCTTATCCAGCTTTTCCCCGTCCAGCACCACATGCATCTGCCGCGCCAGCGTACCGGAGATGTCCACGCTGGCTACGCCGGAGATACCGGTCAATTTCTGCTCCAGCTCCTCGTTGACGAGGTCGCTCAGCTCCTCTACCTCCATGCCCTCATAGCTGATGGCCGCCACCATGACAGGCAGCATGGAGGGGTTAATTTTCATGGTATAGGGGGTGGACA
>JAZQMH010000167.1:0-20864 GCA_045543255.1 Vescimonas sp. | reverse complement strand
TTTCAACTCCTTGGCTCACAGAACGACATGGCTACGATCCGACTTCATCGGCCTAAGCTGCGTGGAGCTGGAGAAGGTGGATTTCGATGCCGGCGATGGCCCTATCCTCCATGTCCGCGGTGCGGACTTGGTGGACGGTACGCCCATCTTCGACATCAAGCCCTATGTACCCTACTGTGACGCCCGCCCCGAGGCGAAGGGCGGCTTCACCGACGGCTTGGCCTCGGCAGAGCTGGCGCTGGACTTCCCCCCTGCCCTTCTTGAAAAAGTGCCGCAGGATAAACGGGACGGCCTGTGCGCCACCCTCCGCGCCGATCCCCGCCCTCGGTATCAGGACGATCCCGAGCGGGTCTATGGCTTGGTATTTGGCGGACAGAACGTCCGCTTCCGCGTTATAGAGGGCGTCGTAACAGTAGTTGAGGTGGAAAAGGCATGAAAACAGTCACCATTTATACCGACGGCGCATGCTCGGGCAATCCCGGCCCCGGCGGCTGGGGCGCTATTTTGGAGTGGAACGGCGTGGAGAAGGAGCTCTCCGGCGGCGAAAACCCCACCACCAACAACCGCATGGAACTGCTGGCGGTAATCTCGGCGTTGGAAAAGCTGAATCAAAGCTGCATCGTGGAGATCTACAGTGATTCTAAGTATGTTATTGACGCTTTGACCAAGGGCTGGCTCACCTCGTGGATCAAAAACGGCTGGCGCAAGGCGGACAAAAAGCCTGTCCTGAACGTCGCTCTGTGGCAGCGGCTGCTGCCCCTCCTTGAAAAGCACGAGATGCACTACCACTGGGTCAAGGGTCATGCGGAGAACGAGAAAAACAACAGATGCGACCAAATGGCCGTGGCGGAGAGCAAAAAATTCTGAACGTTTACAAAATGTTCATTTCCAATTCAAGATTCCGAAAAATTTCCACGGTAATATAAGAGCATCCAAAGGATATCCATTCCTTATGTGATTTCTCTCTCTCCTAACAACACACACAAGAAAAAACACCTGCTTCCCTGAGCAGGTGTTTTTTCTGTTTATTTATTCTTTATTTTCAAGACTTTCGCTGACTTCCTTGCTGAGCTTCACCGCGCCGTAGAGATTCTTGGCGCTGCAGCCAGCCCGTCCGCCGCCTGCACAAGCGCAGGCACAGGCACAGGCGCAGGAACTGGCGCAGGCACAGTGGCCGCCGCCACCGAAACCGCCGCCGCCAAAGCCACCGCCACGGCTGCCGCCGCCGAAGCCGCCACCGCCGCGAGTGGGAGGCTTGGGCTTATGCTTCGTGCCCACAGACCCGGGACGGGGTCTGCCGTCACGACCCATGGGATACCACAAGCCGCGATAGAGCACATACCGCGTGCCGAAGCCCGCCGCGTAACCATCGCCGCGAGCAGCAGCTCTGATAATCACGATGACCGCAATAATGAAAATCACTGTGAAGATTGCGCCGATGTCACCGGAATCATCCTCATAGTAGTAATCGTCCTCGTAGTAGAAGTCGTCCTCCCACTGGTCGGTGGGCATATTCTCAACACTGTTCTCCCAATAAAGCTCCGTAGGCCAAGAGGGATACTGTGCCGTAATGGTCATGGTAGCGCCATGTCCCAGATTTTCCCCCGTCATGCGGAAACCGCCATCGGGAAGGGGCTCGGTGACCAACGCGCCTTCGCCGCCGCTATAGAAGGGGTAAAATTCCCCCTCCGCGCCCGCAACACCATTCCACGTGAGGGTCATAAGGCCAATATTCGCCTCATCGAACCAACCGGGGGTATAGTCGTAGCTGACCATGGTACCATCCACAAGACGGTACATATACTCCTGCACCCACGAATAGGCGAACTCGAAGGTCTCGCCGTCATCATAACCACGGTCAAGATAGACATACATGAAGGAGTTATCGAAAGCAAGGCTGTCGATATTATCCGTCAGCGCCGTTTCTTCGCGGATAGAGCCATTGGGGATACCGATTTGCAGCCACTCTACAGGCCCTTCTTCCAGTACCGTCCAGCGGAATCGCACTTCAATGTGAAGGCTGCCATCCTCCGCGTTGGGAGTGACCGTCACATGATACTCGTCAATATAGTCCCAATCCCCTGCAAAGGCGGTGGTGACAGACGCGCCGAGGAGCAGCAGGCACAGGCACAGTAAGGTAAGGAACTTTTTCATGCCCCCACCTCCTTGTTGCCGCTGCGCAGCTGGCAAAGCTGCTCCATTTTCGCGCTCTTTTCGCGGATAGCGGTGCATTGCTGGCTGTTCCAAATGCTGTCCCATTCCTCCGTCAGGAGATTGCCCAGCGTTACGCCACCCAGCCAGCTTTGGCAGGGCACGACCGTGCCATCGGGCGTCAGCGCCATGTTGGAAAGGCACGCGCCGCAGCTGGGCACGAGGTGCAGCCCCATACTGTGGAGAGCATCCTCACTGAGCCACCCGGGAGAGGTGAAATCCATCTCCATACCAAGCCCGTGGGCAACAGCCGAAGCCTCAGAGAGAATCTTTTCCAGTTCCTCGGAAGAAAGGGCCGTGGCGCGGCTCTCCTCCCCCACGGCAGCGCCGGAGGGGATAAGCCCCGAGCAGGTCACATACCGCACGCCGAGAGAGTGAACAAATCGCAGGGTTTCTGCGTAATCAGCATTGACGGAGCAAAGGGGCGTGTTCACCGACACGATAAGCCCCGCCTCCACGGCGTTGCGGATGCCCCGCACCGTATCGTCAAAACCATCAGCACCTACAAGGGCGTTATGAATAGCAGGGTCAGCGCTATAAAGTGTCACCTGCACGCTGTCGAGGCTGGCCTCATAGAGGTCGTGGCACAGCTGGGGTGTCAGCAGCCGACCATTGGTATTGAGCCGCGTGACAAACCACGCCGCAGCCTCCACCAGCTCCACCAAGTCCTCCCGCATGGTGGGCTCACCGCCTGTGAAAGTCACCTGCGGGATATTGGCCTCGCGGAGCTTCGTAAGGAGAGTTTTCCACGCCTCTGTGGAAAGTTCCGCCACCTCGCCCATGGGCTGCCCCGCCGCGTAGCAGTGGAGACACTTTTGGTTGCAGTGCCAGCACCCGTCCTTGGTCATGGCGGAGACCATAATATCCATGCGGTGGGGTGCGGTCATCTCCGCGGCGTATTCTCCCAAGGAGATAGGCTCCACCTCCGCCTCCGGCTCTTCGCCACGGGCAATGGCGGTGAGGGAGCGGAGCATCAAGTGCAAGTCCGCCGCCAGCACAGAGCGGCGGGTACGGGGATAGACCTTGTGGGTATCCTCGGCGGCATAGCTCAAAATCTGCTCCCACAGCTCCGTGCCAATCTCCTGCCCGTCGTATTGTTCCAAGCGGTACATGAGATTGCTCAGCATAATGGCCCAGCTTAAATTGAGGGGCACCAGCTGCGCGCCGTTTAATAGCAGCAAAAAGGGTGCGCCCGGGGCATCTTCACGGGGCGGCAGCATATGGATTCGCACCACGCCCGGCCCACGGGGGTCGAGGGTGATGTGCCGTACATTCATGAGGTGCGCCTTACGATAGCGCCCTTCACGAGCGGTCATAGCCTTCATAGAAAACTCCTTTCCCGAATGGTACATCGTTTGGGGAAATACTATCATATTGTGGTGCAAAACACAAGAAAAAACCCCGCCTCCTTCTAAGGAGACGGGGAAAATTTACTATTCATTCACATCGTAGAAGATACGCTCGCCCTCTTCGGCAAGACCCAGCAATTCACGGGCCAGTGCCTTAATAAAATTGGTGTCGTCCTTCTTCTCCAAATCGGCTTTCAGCGCGTCATTTTCCGCCTGCTGCTCCGTAAGGGAGTCGCTGAGCGCCGCCTCCTGTGCCCGAGCATCGGCAAGGTCTTGGTAGACATTCACCACCTGCACCGCCAGCACCACAATGAGTACCGCCAGCACCATCAGCAGCAACGGCGAGGTTTTTCTGCGCTTTTTCGTTTTCGTGGTGTTCGCTGCCATGGCGTCTCCTTTCTCCGCAGGGGGTGTACACTTCATTTTACCCCATGAAAAGAGAAAAGAAAAGCCCTTTTTTGTAGCCGACATCCCTTTTTGGAGGATTTTCACCACAAAGACCACAGGTTTTGCCAACAAATGGCAAAGTGCCACCAGTGAGGCGCACCATAAATCCCATATGGGCCGCAAAAAGCGGGAAAAGAGAGCAAACCACAGCACCGCCCCCAAGGCTGCGCCGCTGAGCATAAAAAGCCGCAGCTGCCCCTCTCCCAGCCGCAGCCCTAAGAAAAGAGCCAGCACCGCCACCGCCACAACGAACAGACCGTCTAAAAGATGGGTCAGCACCTTATCGCGGCGGTCAAGAAGCCGCGCCGCGCGCAAAAGGTCGTAGAGAAAGGCCGCCGCCGCGCCTAAAGCCACAGAGGAGAGCAAATCACGGAGCTGCGGGGCAACATAGTTCTCCATTTACCCGAACAGCCGCGAGAACATCCCCCGCCGTGGCTGGGCAGGCTCTTCGTAGTTGATGCCCTCAATATGCCCGTCCACATGGAGTTCACCCCCGTCCAAGCTCAGCTTCCCAATGTGGAGATTACTGCCTGTGACGATAAGCGTTCCTCCACAGGTGGACATGATGATGCAGCCCTCATCGAACCGCTCTACATCTTCTACTCCCGCCACCGTCAGTTTCTCCCGTCCTTCCAGCGTCAGGCGGTGATACATCGCTCCGTTTTGTACCTCGTATGCCATAGGAAAACGCCCCCTCATACCCTTTCAGTCTTTACTGATAGGTATGCGGGGGCGTATGGCTTTAGAACTTAGGCGTTCTCAGAGAGATAGCGTGCCACAAACACGCCGCTGGCGCTGGCGTGGCTGAGGGAGTGGGTCACGCCGCTGCCGTCGCCGATGACGAACAGGTTCTTATGGCAGGTCTCCAGATGTTCATCCAGTGCCACTTCCATATTATAGAACTTCACCTCCACGCCGTAGAGGAGGGTCTCATCGCTGGCAGTGCCGGGTGCGATCTTATCGAGGGCATAGATCATCTCGATAATGCTGTCGAGAATGCGCTTGGGGATCACCAGACTCAGATCACCGGGGGTCGCCGCCAGAGTGGGGGTCATAAAGCTCTTCTGCAGACGCTTCTCCGTAGAGCGCTGACCGCGAATGAGGTCGCCGAAGCGCTGGACGATGACGCCGCCGCCCAGCATATTGCTGAGACGGGCAATGCTCTCGCCGTAACCGTTACTGTCACGGAAGGGCTCGGTAAAGTGCTTGGACACCAGCAGGGCGAAGTTGGTGTTGTCGGTGTGCATCTTGGGATCTTCGTAGCTGTGACCGTTGACGGTGACGATGCCGTTGGTGTTCTCGTTGACCACTGCGCCCTTGGGATTCATGCAGAAGGTGCGCACCTTATCCTGATACTTGCGGGTCTTATACACGATCTTGCTCTCGTACAGCTCGTCGGTAATGGGAGCAAAAACCTCGGCGGGCAGCTCCACGCGGACACCGATATCCACGCGGTTGGAGCTGGTGGGGATCTTAAGATCGCTGCACACGCTCTCCATCCACTTGCTGCCGCTGCGGCCTACGGAGATGATGCACTTCTCGCAGGCGAACTCGCCCTCTGCCGTCTCGGCGATATAGCCGCTGTCGGTCTTTTTCAAAGAGCCCACAGGGGTGTTGAAATAGAAGTCGATGTGATCCTTAAGGTCGTTATACAGGTTCTCAAGGACAGTATAGTTAATATCTGTGCCCAAGTGGCGGACAGAAGCATCCAGCAGGTGGAGGTTGTTCTGCAAGCACTTACGCTTGAAGGCGCTGCCTGCGGTGGTGTAGAGACGGGTGCCCTCGCCGCCGTTTGCCATGTTGATCTCGTCCACATAGTGCATCAGCTCCAGCGCCTTATGCTTGCCGATGTACTCATAGAGGGTGCCGCCGAACTCGTTGGTAATGTTATATTTACCGTCGGAGAAAGCGCCTGCGCCGCCAAAGCCGTTCATAATGGCGCAGGTCTTGCACTTGATGCAGGACTTGACCTTATCGCCGTCGATGGGGCACTTACGCTTATGGAGGGGATTGCCCGCCTCAAAGACGGCCACCTTCCACTGGGGCTGCAGCTTCTTCAGCTCATAGGCAGAGAAAATACCGCCGGGGCCGGCACCGATAATAATGACATCATACTGTTTCATTTTCATTCCATCTCCTTTTATTTTCAGCGGCACAGGAAACTGTACCAGCCCTCGTTACTGTTGGTCTCCAAAATCTCCCAGCCTGCGCTGCGGAGCGCCGCCGCCACCTCTTCGGCCCGGTCATCAATAATGCCCGAGGTGAGGAAGTAGCCGCCCCCTTTCAAGTAGGGGCGCACCTCCGTGGACAGGGCGATGATGACATCTGCCACAATGTTGGCCACCACAATGTCGTAGCCGCCGCCCATCTCCCGCCGCAGCTGCTTGTCACTCAGCACATTGCCCCAGCGGACGGTGTAGGTGTCTTTGCCGATGCCGTTGAGTGCCGCGTTTTCATAGGCCACATCCACGCACTTATCGTCAATATCGCAGGCAAAGGCGCTCTTTGCCCCCAAGCGCAGCGCCGCGATGGACAGAATGCCGCTGCCGCAGCCCAAGTCCAGCACCGTTTCGCCGCCCTGCACCAGCTTGTCCAGCGTCCGCAGGCAGAGGCGGGTAGTGGCGTGGCTGCCTGTGCCGAAAGTGAGGCCGGGGTTCAGCGTCACGGTCACGCGCCCCTTGGGATCGCACTTCTCCCACTCGGGAATTACCAGCAAGCGCTCACCAATTTCCATGGGTTTATAAAACTGCTGCCAGTTATTTTCCCAATCGCTGTCGGACACATTTTCCATGGTCAGCAGCATGGGGGCGTACTCGGGGTGCTGCTCTTTCACCGCCGCCATGGCGATGCGGATGTTGGCAACGGTGTTGAGCCCCTCCTCATCGGGTGCGAGGTAGAAGGTAATGCGGCTGACACCCTTCTTTTGCGCCATCAAGTCCTCATCCACATAGTCCCAGTACTGGTGGTTGTTCTCCAAAAAATCGTGGAAATCCGTTTCATCTTCAATGATGAGCCCCTCCACCCCCTGCTGCTCCAGCAGGGCGGACATGGGCTCGATGCCCACAGGGGACGTATCCAAATGCAGCTCCAGCCACTCCATGGCCTATCCTCACTTTCCTACGCAAAATCGGGAGAAAATGGCCTCCACCAAGTCGTCCCGCACGTGTTTTCCTGTCAATTCGTTCAGTGCCTCCATGGCCTGTTCCGTCTCCGTCAGCACCACATCGGGGGTCATATCGTTTAAGAGGCTCTCCTCTGCCGCTTCCACGGCGCGGAGCGCCCGCTCCACGGCGGCAGCCTGCCGCGCGTTGGTGAGCATCTCCCCTGCGGCGGCGGGCGCGTCACTGTAAAGCCCCTCCAAAATTTCGCACAGACCCTTGATGCCGCTGCCCTCTTTTGCGCTGATGGGCACCACCATATCAAAGCGGCGGCGCAACGCGTCAAGGTCGAGGCAGCAGGGCAAGTCAGATTTATTCACCACCGCCACGGTATGGCGGGCAGATTCGCTCAAAGCGGCGGCCTCTTCATCCTCTTCATCCATAGGGGCAGAGCCGTCCAGCACCAAGAGGGCAAGGCTTGCCTTAGCCGCAGCGGCGCGGCTGCGCTCCACACCCAGCATTTCTACCGTATCGTCACTATCTCGCAAGCCCGCCGTGTCGGTGAGCCGCAGCAGCACGCGGCCCAAGGGCAGCTTTTCCTCCACCGTGTCGCGGGTCGTGCCCGCAATGTCGGTGACGATAGCCCGCTCATAGCCCAACAGGGCGTTCAAAAGGGAGGATTTACCCACATTGGGCTTCCCCAGCAGCACCGTAGGCACACCGTTTTTTACCACCTGTCCACGGGAGAAGGACGCAAGAAGCTCCTCCAAGCGCACGCGGCTGCGGCGCAGGGTGTCGAGAGATTCCCCCTTTTCCAAATCGGCGATGTCCTCGTCGGGATAGTCCACCACCGCGTAAAAGCGGCTCATAAGGGACAGTAAGTCCTCATAGACCCCCTCTACCGCACGGGAGAGGGTGCCCGAGAGCTGTGCCGCAGCGTGGCGTGCCGCCTCGGAAGTCTCGGCGTCAATGAGGTCAACCACCGCCTCGGCCTGCAAAAGGTCGAGCCGTCCGTTTAGGAAGGCGCGGCGGGTAAATTCGCCACCTTCCGCCTGCCGCGCACCGGCGGCAAAGAGGGCTTGCAGCCCTGCGTTCAGCACCACGGGAGAGCCGTGGGTGTGAATTTCGGCGCTCACCTCGCCTGTATAGCTGCCGCCCTCGGAAAAGAGGACGCACAAGGCGTGGTCGAGGGTATCGCCGCTGCTGTCAAGGAGCTGGCCCAGCACCATGGAGCGGCGTGTTTGCACTGACATGGGGCGACCGTTCAAGGGGCGAAATACTCTGTCGAGAATCGCGGTGGTTTCCTCGCCGGAGAGGCGCAGAATACCGATGGCAGATGGGCCACGCGCCGTGGCGATGGCGGCAATGGTGTCGGACATAGGCATACCTCCCCAACATAATCTTTTCACAGTATAGCACAACCCTGTGAAAAGAGCAAGGGCAGGGGCAGAAACGCTGCCCATAAAAAAGCCCCGTCGGTCAAAAGACCGACGGGAAAGGAATGTTATTGCGTTTTCTGCCGCTTCAGCAGGCGAATATCGTCGCCGAGACAGGGCAGGATCTCATACTCGCCCTCAATGCGGGAGAAGATCTGCGCCGTGTAGCGCTCATAGAGCTCATCGGGGGAGAGATTGGTGCTGATAACGGTGCTCTTCCCCGCCGTGAGGCGGGTGTTGATAATGCGGTACAGGGCGCTCTGGACAAAGGCGGTGGTCAGCTCCGTGCCCAAATCGTCCATAATCAGCAGGTCGCAGCGGAGGAAACGCTCCACCGCGTCGGTGTTGTCCTCCTCGCCACGGTGGAAATACTCGTTCTCCATCACGCGGAAGATGGCGGCGGCGGTATCGTAGACCACGCTGAAGCCCCGCTCCGTCACCTCGCGGGCGATGCAGGCGGAGAGGAAGGTCTTTCCCGTGCCCGTAGCACCCGTCAGCAGCAGGTTGCCGCCCTTTTTCTCAAAATGGCGGGCAAAGTTGCTGCAGACTTCAAAAACCTGCTCCATATGCTCACGGGGAGAGCGGCCGATGCGCTCGTTGACGCGGGTGGGATACCAGTCCAAGGAGAAGGTGTCAAAGCTCTGATTGCCCAAATCGAGAAGCTGGGACAGCTCCTTCTTCTGCTGGGCGTTATAGTACTTTTGCAGGCAGGTGCAGACCTTGTCGCCGCAAAAACCACTGTCGTTGCACTTGTCGCAGGCAGCTTTTTCCTCCAAGTAGTCCATGGGATAGCCCATAGCCAGCAGCAGCTCCGCCCGCTGGCGCTGGAGATCGAGATTCTCGTCCCGAATGACGCGGATGGCGGGCAGGGGGTCTGTGCCGTGCTGCAAAGCCCCTGCGATAATTTTGGACATGGTGCTGCGCAGCTGCTGCTCAATGGTTTGCAGCCGAGGCTCTGCGCGATAGAGGTTCTCCCGTCGGCGGGCGAACTCCTCTGCGCGGCGCTGCTTGTCCGCTTCCATGCGGGCGATGGCGCGGCGCATAATCTTTCCGTCGTATGCCATGGGTGACCTCCTTTCTACTTCTTCATGTATCGGAGCATCCAATCCGCGCCGTCACGCTGGGATTGTGCTTCGGGTTTCTTGGCAGAGGGATGGCTGCGGGGCGCCGTGCGCTGCTCGCCGCTGCTGACCTCCTCCACCGTGTGCCAGCCGTTTTCATGCCAGCGGCGAAGGATGCCGTTTAAGTATCGCCAGTTCATCTCTTTTTTGTGGAACACCGTCTTATCATAGGCCAGCGCCACCGTCTCGGGAGGGAAGCCCTGCTCCCACCACTGCTGGAGATAGTGCAGCTCGCTGTCCACAGGGGGACGGTCGTGAATGTTCAAAACGCGCATATAGACTGCGGCTTTTTCCTGCTTTTGGGCAAGGCTGCGGAGATAGCGGTCGGCGCTCTCCTGATCGGAGATACCCATCCGTGCCCACAGGCAGCCCTCCTTCTCGATCTGCCGCATGGTGGGGCGGCGACCCTCGCCGAAGCGGCGGGTGGTGCGCTCCGTGCAGTGGCAGACAAGGAGATAAATGACGTCCGCAGGCAGCCCCATGTCGTCATAGAGCCCCGCCAGCAGCTGTAAGTCGGCAGTTTTCATCCGTTTGCCCAGCACCTGCTCCACTTGGGACACCAACACTGAGAAGGTTCGATCCGTTTCCAGCATATCCGACAGCTCGTCGGCGCTATACTGGGGGTGGTCATCGCTGGGGGCAATGGGCGGCGCTTTGGGAGCGGAGAGGAGACCTCTCTCCTGCAAGGCACGCTCGGCGGCGGCAAGCTGCAGGGCGGAAAAGCCCAGCCGCTGCCGCAATTCCTCGGGGGAAGCGCCCCGATTCAGCCGCTGCAAAAGAAGGAACAGGAGCGCCGCTTCGCCGTTACGGGTGTCAATGAGCATATCTGCCTGCTTTGCCGACAACACGACGCTCTTTTCCTCGCCCCGTATAATATATCCTGCCATACTGCGCCCCTCCTTCCGTAAAATTGTCGATAGGTGTCCCTATCTTACCACAAAAAACGAGGCGGCGTAAAGGGGGTAGAGAGTTTTTTACAAATTTCACGCTACCTCTTTTCTCTGTATGAAAATTGTGGTATACTTTAATCTGTATAGCTATCTTTAGATGGCAAGAAATGAAACAATAGGAGGAAAAGGACATGGCAAATCGCGTGACAATGGGCATCTGCGGACAGGATTATACACTGGTGGCCGACGAGAATGCCTCCTATATGGAAAAAGTGGGCGCAATGGTGGACAAGAAGATGCGTGAGCTGATGGACACCGCCCATGTCAGCCGCAGCGACGCGGCGGTGCTGGCAGCCATCAATCTGGCTGACGAGCTGCTGAAGAATCAGGAGGCCAGCGAGAATCTGCGCCGCCAGCTGAAGACCTACCTCGACGAGGCTACTGCAGCCAAGAACGAGGCCAGCGACCTCAAGCGTCAGCTGTTCAAGTATCAGCAGCGGGGAGATCGCCGCTGATGACGGAGCTGCTGTGCCCTGCGGGAAGCCGTGAATCCCTGATCGCCGCCGTACAGTGCGGTGCGGACGCGGTATATATGGGCTTTGGCGCCTTTAACGCCCGACGCAACGCAAAGAATTTCACCGACGAGGAATACGCAGAAGCGGTGCGCTATTGCCATGAGCGGGGCGTGAAGGTGTTCCTCACCTTGAATACGCTGCTGACGGATCGGGAATTGGGAGAAGCGGCCAATGCGCTGCGCCGCGCCAGCGCCATGGGCGTGGACGCGGTGCTGGTGCAGGACTGGGGCGTGCTGACCCTTGCCCAAGCCGTTGTCCCCGATTTACCCATCCATGCCAGCACCCAAATGAGTCTCCATACCTTAGGCGGCGCCAATTACGCCGCCCAGCTGGGTATGGAGCGCGTTGTGCTGTCCAGAGAGCTGTCGAAAGGGGAAATTTCGGAGATCTGCCGCCAGTGTCCCGCGGAGATCGAGACCTTCATCCACGGGGCGCTGTGTATGTGCTATTCGGGTCAGTGTACCATGAGTGCCCTTATCGGTCAGCGCAGCGGCAATCGCGGCGCTTGTGCCCAGCCCTGCCGTCTGCCCTATGGGGTGAACACCCCCTGCCGCGGCGACCATCCCCTTAGCTTGAAAGATGCCAACCTCGCCGCCTACGCCGTGGAGATGGAGGAGATGGGGGTGGACTGCCTCAAGCTGGAGGGCCGCATGAAGCGCCCTGAGTATGTGGCGGTCATTACCTATATTTACCGTAAGCTCTTGGACGAGCGCCGTGGCCCTACGGCGGAGGAGAGTGCCGCCTTGGAGCAGGCCTTTTCCCGCAGCGGCTTTACCCAAGGCTACTATTTGGGCAAAAAGGGCCCTCAGATGTTCGGCACGCGGCCTGAGAACGCCCCCGAACCGAAAGAGCTCTTCGCGTGGGCCCGTTCTCTCTATGAAAAAGAAGACCGCCGCACGGTGAATATTACCATGGCGGCGACGCTCCGCGCCGATACAGCGGCAGAACTGACGGTCAGCGACGGAGAACATACGGTGACGGTGACGGGTGCTGTCCCCGAGGTGGCACGAAACCGCGCCTTGACAGCGGAGGAAGTGGCCCAGCGCTTGAAGAAAACAGGCGGCACAGCCTATCGCTGCGACGAGGTGACGGTCACGCTGGACGAGGGCTTGATGCTGAGTGCAGGCGCGCTGAACGGCCTGCGCCGCGAGGCGTTGGAGCAGCTTTCCGCTGTCCGCACCGCGCCCCCTGTGCGCCGTGAATGCCCCACCCCCGAATTGCCTGCTTTGACGGATGCGCCCTACACAGGCGCCCCTGCCTTGACGGTGTCCATCGCGCGGGCAGAGCAGCTGACGGCGGCGCTGGTGGCGGAAAACCCCGCGATCATCTATATCCCATTGGAGCTTTTAAATAAGGTAGACTTGACCCCCTATATGGGCAAGACGAAGTTCTGCGCCGTGCTGCCCCGCATCTTCCGCACCAAGGATGAGCAGTATTTCCGCGAGGTTTTGGAAAAGACCGAGGGATTGTCTGCCGTTGCCGTGGGCAACTTGGGCCATCTCCCCATTGTGGCGGGCTTGGGTTTGGAGATTCGCGGCGATTTCGGCATGAACGTGTTTAACTCCCACACGCTGTCCTTTATGAAGGATCACGGGTTCGCTGCGGCGACGGTTTCTTTCGAGCTGCGCCATCAGCAGGTGCGGGATCTGAAGAAGTACATCCCCTGCGAGGCCATCGTCTACGGTCGGCTGCCCTTGATGGTGACGGAGAACTGTCCCACAGGCAACGCGGGGAATTGCCGCGGCGACAAGCGCTTGTGCGAAGGGGAGAACTATCTCTCCGACCGCACAGGGGCCAAGTTCCCTCTTATGGGACAGTACGGCTGCCGCAGCGAAATTGAAAATAGCCTGCCCATGTTTTTGGCAGATAAGGACGAGTGGAAGGGCTGCGGCCTGCGCTGGGCGCGGCTGCGGTTCACCACGGAGAGTCCCGAGGCGTGCGTTGCGCTGCTGCGGGAATACCGCAAGGAGAAGCCCGCCTTCCACGGAGAATTTACGAGAGGATTGTTCTACCGCGGGGTAGAATAAAGGAAAAAGTATGGAACTGAAGATCAAAGCCCTGTCCCCCAAGATCGGAAGCGAGATCCCCGCCCCCCATTTTGCCACGGTGGGCAGCGCCGCCATGGATCTGTGTGCCTGCATTGATAGTGATGTGACCATCGCCGCAGGTGCGCGGGCCATTATCCCCACGGGTCTTGCCATCGCATTGCCCAGCGCTGACTATGTGGCGCTCATCTGCGCCCGCAGCGGCCTTGCCAGCAAGTTCGGCATCACCATGGCCAACGGCGTGGGCGTCATCGACAGCGATTATCGCGGTGAGCTCCGCGTGGCGCTGTTCAACTCTTCCGACAGCGACTATACCATCCGTGATGGCGACCGTATCGCCCAGCTCATGGTGCTGCCCGTGGTGCAGCCCCAGCTACAGTTTGTGGAGGAGCTGGACGAGACGGCGCGCGGCTGCGGCGGCTTTGGCTCTACAGGCAGGTGAGCAGCGGTGGGTAAGATCATTTTAGGTTCGGGCTCGCCCCGCCGCCGCGAGCTGCTGGCAAAGATCGGCATTACGGAGTTCACCGTATCCACCCCCGAGGTGGAGGAGTGCTACCCCGACACCCTCTCCCCTGCCCAGATCGTGTGCCACCTCTCCGCCATTAAGTCCCGCGCCATTGAAAGCGGCGCAGAGGACATCGTCATCACCGCCGACACCATGGTGTTTCTAGCTGACAAGCGGCTGGGTAAGCCCGCCGATGAAGAAGATGCCCTTCGTATGCTGACGGCCTTGCAGGGACGGCAGCACACGGTGTGTACAGGCGTAACGGTGCGCCGCGGTGGAGAAGTGCTGACGGAGGCGGAGGAGACGGCGGTCTTTTTCCGCGCGGCAACCCAAGAGGAGCTTCTCTCCTACATCCGCAGCGGTGAGCCTATGGATAAGGCGGGCAGCTACGGTATTCAGGGCTTGGGCTCGCTGCTGGTGGAGAAAATCGACGGCGATTTCTTCAATGTCATGGGCCTTCCCCTGCTGCGGCTTTCCCGCATGCTGGCAAATTTTGGCGTGAAGCTGCTGTAATCTCTCTCCCTGAAAGAAAGGGCTTTTTATGAAACGATTTTTCTCAAAACACGGCCTTTTGCTGTTATCTGCCATTGCGACGGTGATGGTGATCATGTGCATCATCTCTGCCGTCAGTTCCGGCACGCCCTTTTTGCGGAATGCGGCGGGTGTCATTGCCTCCCCTTTCCGCGCCGCGGGCAGCGCCATTGCAGGCTGGGCGGCAGATACAGAATCCCATTTTGACGATGTGGAGATGCTGCAGGAGGAGAACGACGAGCTGCGCCGCTATGTGGCGGAGCTGGAGGAGCAGCTGCGGCAGGCACAGACGGCCATGGAGGAGAACGAGCGTCTCCGCGAGGCGCTGGGATTGAAAAACGAGCACCCCGACTATGCACTGACGGAGGCTTCCGTGACGGAGCGCTCCATCAGCAACTGGTACTCGGCTCTGACTCTCAACCGCGGCACGAAACACGGCGTGGAGATAGGACAGTGCGTAACGGATGAATACGGCAATCTGGTAGGTGTGATCACCGATGCCGGCTACAACTGGAGCCGCGTCACCACGCTGCTGGATACGGACAGCGCCATCGGCGCTACGGTGTTCCGCACCGGCGATGTGGCGGTGGCAGAGGGACGGCTGGATCTCATGGAGGACGGCTGTCTTGCCCTTACCTACCTCACCGACCCCGACAGCTTGATCGTGGGCGATCAGGTAGTGACCTCCGGCCTTGGTGGCTATCTCCCCGGCGGCCTTGTCATCGGCGCGGTGCGTGAGGTGCGCATTGACGATGGCGGCGTGAACCGCTACGCCGTGGTAAAGGCGAAGGTGACGCCGAAAGAGCTGGTGCAGGTGTTCATCATCCGCGATTTCGACGGGGCGCAGTGAGGGGGAAACCATGACAAGAAGACTCATTGCGATCCGCTGGTCGTTCCTCTCTGCTACGACGCTGCTGCTGTTGCTGTTGCAGTCACAGCTGCTGGGACGGATCAGCATTTGGGGCGTCTGCCCTGTGATCGTGCCCTGTATCGCGGCGGTGGCGGCGACCCGTGAACCGCCCCGTCACGCGGCGATTTTCGCCCTTTTGCTTGGTGCCGTTGCCGACACCTTGTTTGTGGCGCCGCTGGTCTGCTTTTACGTGGCGGTGTGCGTGGTGGTTGCCGGCCTTTCCGTACTGGTGGCGCGGCACGCCATCATGCCCGGCTTTCGCTGCTCGGTGGTGTGCTGCCTTATGGCGCTGCTGCTGAGCGGTGTGCTGAGCGTCATTCTGCTGCTGCACAAGGGCGCGCCGTTTAACGCGGCACTGGGTGTGATGATGCGTGAGACGATCGTCTCGCTGCCGATCGCCCTTGTGCTGATCCACCCCGCCTTTACCTATTTCCACCGCATTACCGACCCTCGGTAAAGCGGTGAATTCCAAAGAGAGGAGGCTCTGCTAAAATGGAAAAAAATGTAAAATCCTTCCGCCGTCGGCTGGCTGTTTTGGCAGGGCTGGGCGTTGTGACGCTGCTGGCGTTCCTGATCGCCCTTTACAGTGCCCAAGTGGTCAAGGGCGGCGAATATCGCGCCAAATCCATCGCCTCCAATGCCACATGGGAGACGGTGGAGGCAAGCCGTGGAAATCTTACTGACCGCAACGGCAAGTTGCTGGTCAGCAACCGCTTGACCTATACGCTGACGCTGAATAAAACGGATTTTGCCGACAGCGGGGAGCTGAACGATGCCATTGCTCGTCTTGTATCCCTGTGTCAGGAGACGGGGGCTGTATGGGTGGACACGCTGCCCTTGAGCCGCGATATGACGCCGGTGCTGTATTTATCCTCTGTCACCGGCAACGATTTTGTCTCCTTCCTTGAAAAGCACGAGATCCCCAAGACGCTGACGGCGGTGCAGATGCTGGACACGCTGCGGATCTTGTTTGAGATCGACAGTAGCTACAGCGACACCGAGGCGCGGCTCATCGCCGGCGTGCGCTATGAGCTGGACGGACGCAGCAGCTATGTGTTCTCCGAGGATGTGCCCGGCGCGATGATCGCCCAGATCACCGACGGCAATTTCCTCGGTGTGACCACAGGCGTGTCCTCCTCCCGCGTATATAACACAGAATATGCTGCCCACATCCTCGGACGCATTACCCGTATCTACGAAGAGGACTGGGATGAGTATAAAGATAAGGGCTACGCCATGGATGCACTGGTAGGCGAAAGCGGCGCGGAGAAAGCCTTTGAAGCCTATTTGCGCGGCGTAGACGGTACACGGATCATCACTACCGACGCCAACGGAAAAATCACCGGCGAACTCTACACCAAAGAGCCCCAGCCGGGCAATACGGTGGCGCTGACGCTGGACATCGATTTGCAGGAAGTGACGGAGCGGGCATTGGCCGCCACCGTGGAGGGCATGATCGATGAGGACAGCTTCCAGCGTGGCGCGGCGGCAGTGGTCATGAAGGTGGGCAGCGGCGAGGTGCTGGCCTCGGCCTCCTATCCTACCTATGATCTGTCCAAGTTCTCCGAGGAGTATGAAGCCCTCCTGTCTGACGAGCGGCTTCCCATGTTCAATCGCGCCACCGACGGCACCTATGCCCCCGGCTCAACCTTCAAGATGTGTACGGCTGTGGCGGCGCTGGAGACGGGCATCATTACCCCCTCCACCACGATTCGCGACGAGGGTGTCTACCGCTATTACGAAGATCCGCAGCCTCGCTGCTGGGTCTGGGCCAACGGCTATACCCACGGACGTATTAACGTCAGCCAAGCCATTACCGATTCGTGCAACTACTTCTTCTACGAGGTGGGCCGTCTGACGGGACAGGATGCCATCAACGACTATGCCACCCAGTTCGGTCTTGGAAAGAACACCGGTATTGAGATCGGCGACAGCCGTGGCGCGTTGGCCTCGGCGGAGTATGCCGAGAGCAACGATTTGGAGTGGTCTGACGGTCAGACGCTGACGGCAGCCATCGGACAGAGCTACAACCTGTTTACCCCCCTGCAGCTGGCAAACTATACCGCCACGCTGGTGGGTGATGGAGAATACTATACCCCCCACCTGCTCAAGTCGGTGAAAACCTACGATAACGAGCAGATGGTCTACGTCTACGATGAAGAGGCCGACCATGTGGTGGAGATGTCGGAGGAGACGAAAGAGGCGGTCACAAAGGGTATGCACAATCTGACCACCGGCTCGCTGGGCGGCGTCTTTGCCGACTGCGTGGTGTCGGCGGGCGCTAAGACGGGCTCGGCGCAGGTGGGTACGGACATCGCCAACGGCGTGTTTGTCTGTTACGCCCCCTACGAAAACCCCGAGATCGCCGTGGCCATCGTCATTGAAAAGGGCGGCGCAGGTGCGGCCCTTGCCTCCACGGCGGTGGAGATCCTCAACGCCTACTTTTCCGACGCCATCGACCGCGGTGAGGTCGTGGCAGAAAATACGTTACTGAAATAAGAGGTAGATATGCCTGTATTTAATTCACGCAAAGAGAAATATAAATCCCCCTTCGGTGCCGTTCCCTGCGGCACGGAGGTGCGCTTTTTTGTAGAGGCGGAGGCGGAATTCACCGCCTGCGTCCTGCGCTGCTACCATGAATTTGCCGACAAATGGACGGAAACGCCCCTTCTCCCCTGCCCCGAAGGCTTTGGCGGCGTCTATACCGCCCCTGCGGAGGGAGAATTGGTGTGGTACACCTTCTCCTTGACGGGCAAGGACGGCAGCAGTGTGTACTTCGGCAAAAACGGCTGCGGCGGCGACGATCGCACCCCTTGGCAGCTGACGGTCTATGAGGAGACCTATACCCCCCAGTGGTTTGGTGAAGGCGTGACCTATCAGATCTTCCCCGACCGCTTCTGCCGTACCGCCCCGCCCCGTGTGGAGGGCATGCTGGGTGAGCGGCGGGCTCATATGGATTGGAACGAAGCGCCCATGATCGGCGCAGACCCCGAGACAGGCCGCTGGAACAGCGATTTCTTCGGCGGCAATCTCAAGGGCATCACCGCCAAGCTGGACTATCTCGCCTCCCTCCGTGTAAAGACCCTCTATCTCAACCCCATCTTCGAGGCGGCCTCCAACCACCGCTACGACACGGCGGATTACTGCGCCATCGACCCGCTGCTGGGTACGGAGGAGGATTTCGCCCAGTTGTGCCGTGAGGCGGAGAAACGGGGTATCCGCGTGATGCTGGACGGCGTATTTAACCACACGGGCGATGATAGCCGCTACTTTAACCGCGCCGGCTACTATGAGACGGTGGGCGCCTATCAGTCCCCCAACTCCCCCTATTATCCGTGGTACGGCTTCTCCCAATGGCCGGAAGAGTATGACGGCTGGTGGGGTATTAAGACGCTGCCTGCGGTAAATGAGAATAACCCCCAGTATCGGGAATTTATTATCACCGGCGAGCGGAGCGTCATTCGCCGCTGGCTGCGGCTGGGCGCTTCCGGCTGGCGGCTGGATGTGGCGGACGAGCTGCCCGATGATTTCATCGTGGACATTCGCCGCGTGATGGAAGAGGAAAAAGCCGATGCCTTCCTGCTGGGCGAAGTGTGGGAGGACGGCAGCAATAAGATCGCCTACTCCAAGCGCCGCCGCTACCTGCTGGGGCATGAGACCCACGGCTTGATGAACTACCCCCTCCGCACGGCTACCCTCCACTATCTCCGCGGCGGCAGAGCCGAAGATTTCCGCGAGGCCATGGAAACCATGCGGGAGAACTATCCCAAGCCCGCGTTTTACAGCGGTTTGAACATCCTCGGCACCCACGATACACCCCGTATTCTCACGGCGCTGGGTGAGGATGGCGTGCCCTCGGACAAGCTGGAACGCGCCGCCTACCGTCTCTCCCCCGAGCGGCTGGAACTGGCTATGGCGCGGCTGAAAATGGCAGCCATGCTGCTGTACGCCTTCCCCGGCTCCCCTACCCTCTACTACGGCGACGAGGCGGGCATGGAGGGCTTTGAAGATCCCATGAACCGCCGCACCTTCCCTTGGGGACGGGAGAATCAAGAGCTGCAGTCCCTGTTCAAAGCCTTGGGCGCTCTCCGTGAGGCGCGACCCTCCCTGCGACAGGGCGACATCCGCTACATCGGCGCAGAGGGCGCGATCCTCGTCTTTGAGCGCACGCTGAACGGTGAACGGACAGTGATCGCCTTGAACGCAGGCGACACGGAATGGGAGCTGGAACTGCCTTGGGAGACTGCTTTTGCCAAGGAGCTGCTCTCCTTCCAGCACTTCTGGGCGCGGAACGGCAGAATCCGCCTCTCCCTCCCGCCGAGAAGCGGCGTGATCCTCGGATAACGGAATACGATTGCAAGAGCGATGTTTCACGTGAAACATCGCTCTTGTCCTTTCTTTTTGTGTGTTTCACGTGAAACAAAATTGCGGGAAAGAAAAAGTAACTATTGAAACTGAAATGTTTTGTGGTATACTTATTCTGATATAGACTGTGTATCTTTGAAAGAGAAAGAACACGAGAAAGAGCGAGGAAACTGACGTGGCAAAGATCGTGGCAATCGTAAATCAGAAGGGCGGCGTAGGCAAAACCACTACCTGCGTGAATTTGGCGGCTGCGCTGCACCAGCAGGGCAAGCGGATTCTGCTGTGCGACTTCGACCCCCAAGCCAATGCCACCTCCGGCATGGGCGTGGACAAGACTACCTCCAACGGCGTGTATGACGTGGTCATCAACGGCGTGGACACGGAGAAGGTCATCGTCACCACCCCCTACGGCGACGTGCTGCCCAGCAGCAAAGCGCTGGCAGGTGCCGGCGTGGAGATGATCGAGCTGCCGGGCCGTCAGTTCCTGCTGAAGAAGGCGCTCTCTCAGGTGGCGGATCGCTACGATTTCATCTTCATCGACTGCCCGCCCTCTCTGGAGCTGCTGACGCTGAATGCCCTGTGCGCCGCCCACACGCTGCTGGTGCCGGTGCAGGGTGAGTATTTCGCGCTGGAGGGCTTGTCCGATTTGATGAGTACCGTCCGCGCCGTGCGCCGCTCCATGAATCCCGAATTGCAGATCGAGGGTGTGCTGCTGACCATGTTTGATGGCAGAATGAACCTGAGCATTCAAGTGGCGCAGGAGATCAAGCGGTTCTTCCCCGGCAAGGTGTACGCCACCGCCATCCCCCGCAACGTGCGCCTCAGCGAGGCGCCCAGCCACGGAAAGCCTATCTGCGCCTACGATCGGCTCTGCCGCGGTGCCGAGGCCTACGATGCGCTGGCAAAGGAATTTTTGAAGAAAAACCCCTGAAAGGAACGATAGAGTATGGCAGGAACAAAAGGTTTAGGTAAGGGCTTAGGTGCGCTGTTGGGTGACGATTTCCTCGACACTGCCGCCGAGGCCAAGGGTACCCTTACCCTCCCCCTCTCCCAGGTGGAGAGCTGCGCCTCCCAGCCCCGCAAGAATTTCGACCCCGATGCGCTGGCAGATCTGGCAGACTCCATCGCCCAGCACGGTATCATCCAGCCCTTGACGGTGCGCCGTCTCCAGTCGGGCTACTATCAGATCATTGCCGGTGAGCGCCGCTGGCGCGCCGCCCGTATGGCGGGCTTGACGGAAGTCCCCGCCGTGGTCATCGAAGCCGATGACCGCAAGGCTATGGAGCTGGCCATGATCGAGAACCTCCAGCGTGAGGACTTGAACCCCATGGAAGAAGCGGAAGGCTATCAGGTGCTGATGGAGCAGTACGGCATGACACAG